>NZ_JAMYPD010000006.1:0-268551 GCF_040320195.1 Mesorhizobium sp. M0768
ATCGATCATCCAGGCCGGAGCGGTAATGACATGCCCGGGCGCGACGACGAGATGAATGATCCGGCCGTTGGCGCGCTCTTCGCTGTTCTCGCAGCGAAGCCGATGTCCGAAATACGGGTGCCAACGGTAATGGACCTCGACCTCCTGCCCAACATGGGCAGAATGACCCCGAGATGGCTCTCGGCAGAAAGTCCTGGCTGTTCTGCGGTTCCGATCGCGGCGGACAGCGCGCTGCCGTTCTCTACAGCCTGATCGTCAGCGCCAAGATGAACGATATCGACCCTCAGGCCTGGCTCGCCGATATCCTGGCGCGCATCGCAGCCCACCTAGCCCATCGGATCGATGATTTGCTGCCGTGGAATTGGAGATCCGCACAACTGCGGACCCAATCAGCGGCGGCTGATCATGCAGCGCAATAAGGTGCATCACGTCTACACCGTCGATCGTGTCGCCAGGGACCTCGGCGTCAGCGAAGCGCTCATCCAGGACCTGACGCTCGGTCTCGAGCCCGAGGACGGCGTCATCTGGGTCTACGGCGCCAACGATGACGACGGGATCTTGGCCTTCACCGATGAAGGCATCGAGGAGGTAAAACTCCCCCTCGAAGAATATCATCGCGTCTCCCCATCGAAAGCTTGACCCCAGCACCGCGGTGCTCATGGCCGCCGGATACGCACGTCTGCGGTCTTCACCGGATGGATACGGATCGGATGAGGCATTCCGGCCCGCCGACAGCCTGTGGATCGATTCGGCCTCATGTCCGCTTCAAGGGCATCGACCCGCCTGAGTCCGCTCAGCAATTCATGTGACCGGATGTGGCTAGCTAAAGTTAGCAAGTGTGTTTTCCGATTTCTAGGTCGAAGTACCGCCGCTGCACGATGCGAGAGGCAAATCGCTTTTTTCACCTGTTCCTCCTGCCATTATCTCGTCTGTGTCATCGTCGAACAGAAAACAGACATGGGAACAGAAAATGACCTGTGTTCTACCACAGGTCAGCACGGATCCTGAGCCCGTGACCTTAGAGAGAATTGACCGCGCTCTGGATACGCTCGCCCTAGCCATCCACAAGGCAGGCGACAATGGACGAGCGTATCTTCCGATTTACGAGCGTCTCGAACGCGAAAAGAAGAAAATTATTGCAGAGAGGGGCACAATGCTGCGCGCCCGGGAACGGCTCAAACGATCTCGGGATCAAAAGGCAAAGCAATTTTAGTGAGTTCGTCGCGCCGCCATTGCAGTGAACCGCCCGTACCATACTCTACCCGCTCTATCGTATGGCCCATCAAGATTTTGCGAAGCTCGCTGTCGATTCCTGCCTCCTTCATACGATCCTCGAAACTGTGCCGGAGCGAGTAAATCTTGTGCTTCGGTGTCGGGAAAAGCTTCTGTGTTTTAAAGAACTTATTCAGGTTTGCAGAAAGTGCCTCTTCACGATTGCGGTAGCGCGGAAAGCCCTGCGGATTTTTCCTAAAAACTTCCAGCGCGACGCCTACCAGCGGCACATCTCGCACGGACCATTCGGTCTTGATTTCGCGCGGATCATCAGGGTCCTCCCGTGGGGTGATGCGAATGTAGGGAACGGGTGTGTCAAGGAAGATCACGGTCTGATCGAGATTGCAGATCTCGCTTGGCCGCGCGCCTGTCTCGATCAGCGCCAGAACGCATCGGCGCGCTTGAGCATCCAGGGATGCTAAAGCGCCAGGCCTCATGATCTGATCGGATATCCATTTGGGGTCGAATGACGGCCGTTTACGACGGCGCTTGCCACGCTCCGAAAAGCGGAGGTCATCAAATGGGGTGCCTTTTTGTTCTTCGCCCAGGTGAGCGAAATAGCGCCTGTAGAGATCCCGCATGTTGCCGAGATCTCGATTGCCGGCCGACGCGGAATGTGTTGCGGGGCCGACGTCGGGCGACGGCGCAACGCGCTTGAGCCAAAATCGGTAGAAGGCCAGTCCATCCTCGCGCGTGATTTCACCGATCGGCTTGTCGCCGACCAGGGCGATAAAATTGCTGACGGCCCTCTGCTTTACTTTCCTCCACATTCGGCGCTGAGACTGGCTCTTGCCTCCAACTTCATGTGCCATGATCTCGTCGGCATAGAGATCAAAAGCGTCTGAGATTTTGACCGGCGGCACTGGCACACCGCCGAGGAGAGCATCGGCCACGGCGGGGGCCGCTTGAACGCGCTCCAGCGCCTCGACACGCTTCAAGATCGCATCAACATTCTGAAAGCCTGCCACTTGTCCGTTTGAAAGGTAGGAAACGCCCATGGCTTCAGCTCGGCGAACGGCGTCCCGATACTGATCAAGTGCTGATCTTATCTCGCCGCCGCAAAGAAGCACGGCCCACAGGGTCTTATCCGCGTCTTCAAGCCTGTCGCGCATTGCACGTGCGAGGCGGCGCTCGTCCGTTCCCAAAGACTTGCGAATGAAGCTGCCTCGATCGTCGATGCCGGCCAGCTTGGCGGGCACTCGCCGATGATAATAGAAAATCCCGTCGCGTTGGATGAGGTAGCGATCTGGGTCCCTGCCGGGCTCTGCGACAGCCTCTTTTCGCATGGGCCAATCTCGCGATGTATCTCATTTTGTATCGCAGAGTGTATCGCATTACAGCAGGAATTCCAAGCATCCCCGAGCGAGGGGGAACTGTCGGAATGACATTTCAATGAGTTAGGAGAGCCAGTTCACAAATTTAATGGTGCGGTCGAGAAGACTCGAACTTCCACGGGTTGCCCCACAGCGACCTCAACGCTGCGCGTCTACCAATTCCGCCACGACCGCACGTGGTAGGAGCCGGAACCAACCGGCCCGCGGCGTGTAGCAAATCGTTTCCGGTGAAACAAGTGCGCGGCCAGCAATAATCGGCCGGACATCGGCATAACTGTTCAAGGGCCGAACGTGCCGGAACTGGACGTTTGTACCGATTGCCGCCATATGAGTGGCGAGACGAGATATCATGACAGAACGCAGCCAGATCGCCACGTCGTTCCTGCCCTTGCCCGGCTCGGCGCCGGTCGAATGGCGCATCGAGCCCGGGCTCACCGCCTATCCCGATGCGCTCGCCGTGATGGAGGCGCGCGCCGAGGCAATCCGCAGCGGCGCCGCCGGTGAGATGGTCTGGCTGGTCGAGCACCCGCCGCTCTACACCGCCGGCACCAGCGCCCGCATCGAGGACCTGATCGAGCCGGACCGTTTCCCGGTCTTTGCCGCCGGGCGTGGCGGCGAATACACCTATCATGGGCCGGGCCAGCGCGTCGCCTACGTCATGCTCGACCTGAAGCGGCGGCGCGAGGATGTCCGCGCCTTCGTCGCCGCACTCGAACAATGGATCATCGGCTCGCTGGCCGCCTTCAACGTACGCGGCGAACGCCGCGAGGACCGCGTCGGCGTCTGGGTGGTTCGGCCGGACCGCCCCGCTTTGCCCGACGGCTCGGCGGCCGAGGACAAGATCGCCGCCATCGGCATCAGGCTGAGGCGCTGGGTGAGCTTTCACGGCATCGCCATCAATGTCGAGCCGGACCTTAGCCATTTCAGCGGCATCGTGCCGTGCGGCGTCCAGGATCACGGCGTCACCAGCCTTGTCGACCTCGGCCTTCCCGTAACCATGGCCGACCTCGACCTGGCGCTGAAATCCGCTTTCGAGGACGTGTTCGGGCCCGCCGCGGTGTCGCCTGTCGAAGTATCCCGCAAGGCCGGCTGAAACACTCGCCCAATGCCTGCGCCAATATGCGAAGGCGGCCCTCGCTCATCAGCATCGAGCCCGCCCTTGAGCTCAATCCTCACATCGCGCCGATCCAGATTGCCATGGAAATGAGGAACGTGCTCATGCACACCAGCGAGACGACATCCTGAACAAGATCGGTCATAACTCTCTCCTGTTGTTAGTATGTTCGTATTTTGTTCTAATTTTGTTCGAATGTCAACGACCGCAGTCCGGGCGTCACCGGAATTGCGCTCGGTCATTTCGACAGGGTTAAGAAAGGGTTGAGAGGGAAATGCCGAGCGTTTCGCGGCCGACAGGCGCGCGAAAGCGGCGGGACGGCGCACGGCTCGCAGGCCGTCATCGCCTCGATTGCAGCGCACTCTAAAGCGGCACAACCTTGCCGTCGGCCAGCGTCACGCGGCGGTCCATGCGCGAGGCGAGCTCGTGATTGTGGGTGGCGATGAGCGCCGCCAGGCCCGATTGCCGGACCAGTGCTGCCAGCGCCTCGAACACATAGGAAGCGGTCACCGGGTCGAGATTGCCGGTCGGCTCGTCGGCCAAAAGCACCAGCGGCGCATTGGCGACGGCACGCGCAATGGCGACCCGCTGCTGCTCGCCGCCGGAGAGCTCGGAGGGGCGATGCTGTGCCCGCTTGCCGATCTGCATATAGTCGAGCAATTGCGCCGCCCGCTCGGCCGCCTCCTTGCGCGGCAGCCCTTTTATCAGCTGCGGCATCATGATGTTTTCCAGCGCAGAAAACTCAGGCAACAAATGATGGAACTGGTAGACGAAGCCGACATCGTTGCGGCGGATCGCCGTGCGCTCGTCGTCGGAAAGCCGGCCGCAGGCGCGCCCCGCCAGGATCACATCGCCGGCGTCCGGTCGCTCCAGCAGCCCGGCGGTGTGGAGCAGCGTCGACTTGCCGGTGCCCGACGGCGCCACAAGCGCCACCATCTCGCCACGTTTCAGCGAAAAATCGGCGCCGTTCAGGATGGTCAGCTTGCGCGGCCCCTGTACATAATGGCGTTCGACGCTCTTCAGCTCGATAATGGCCTCGGCCATCATTCGTACCTCAGCGCTTCGACCGGATCGAGCCTGGCCGCGCGCCATGCCGGAAACAGTGTCGCCAGGAACGACAGCGCCAAAGCCATGAGAACGACCGAGATCGTCTCGCTGGCATCCATGCGGGCCGGCAGCTGGCTTAGGAAATAAAGCTCGGGATTGAACAGCCGCTCGTTGGCCAGCCAGGAGAAGAACTGGCGGATGCGCTCGACGTTGAGGCAGATCACGATGCCGAGCAGCACGCCGGCGATGGTGCCGACAACGCCGATCGCAGCCCCGGTCATCAGGAAGATGCGCAGGATCGCACCGCGCGTGGCGCCCATGGTGCGCAGGATGGCGATGTCGTGGCCCTTGTCCTTCACCAGCATGATCAGGCCGGAAATGATGTTGAGCGCCGCCACCAGCACGATCAGCGTCAGGATCATGAACATGACGTTGCGCTCGACCTGCAGCGCGTCGAAGAACGTCTTGTTACGCTCCCGCCAATCGACGAGGGTGATCGGCCGTTGCGCCGCCTCTTCGACCTTCGGCTTCAGCGCGTCGATATTGTCGGGATTGTCGGCGTAAATCTCGATCGTCTGCGCCCGGCCGTCCATGTTGAAGTAAAGCTGCGCTTCCGAAAACGGCATGTAGACGATGGAGCTGTCATATTCCGACATGCCGACCTCGAAGATCGCGGTTATCGGATAGCCTTTCATGCGCGGCGTCGTGCCGAGCGGCGTGACGTCGCCCTCGGGCGAGATCAGCGTGATCGTATCGCCGAGCACAAGGCCGAGATTCTCGGCCATGCGGCTGCCGATGGCGACGCCCTCGCCGGTGTCGAAGCCGACGATCGAGCCCGCCTTGATGTTGTTGGCGACGATCGTGATCTTGCCGAGATCCTCGCCGCGTATACCGCGCACCAGCGCGCCGGTGCCGCCACCGACATTGCCTTGCGCCAGTACCTGCCCGTCGATCAGCGGAATGGCATATTTGACGCCGGGCACGCCGTTGATGCGGCCGGCGACCTGGCCATAGTCCTCCAGCGGCATGTCGAGCGGCTGCACGATCAGGTGTCCGTTGACGCCGAGGATGCGCGTCAGCAGTTCGGCGCGAAAGCCGTTCATGACCGCCATGACGACGATCAGCGTGGCGACGCCTAGCATGATGCCGAGGAAGGAGATCGAGGCGATCACCGAGATCACCGTCTCCTTGCGACGCGAGCGCAGATAGCGCCACGCCACCAAGCGTTCGAAGCCGGAAAAAGGCCCGGCGCCCGATGGTCTTGCTGCCGCCGCTTCGTTCATGCGGCGGCACCGAAACGCTTTTTCACGTCGCCGATCGGCAGCGTCTCGCGCTCGCCGGTCCTGCGGTTCTTGATCTCGACCTCGCCGGCGGCGACACCACGCGGCCCGACGATCACCTGCCACGGGAGCCCGATCAGGTCGGCGGTGGCGAACTTGCCGCCCGGCCGCTGGTCGGTGTCGTCGTAGAGCACCTCCTTGCCGGCGGCGGCAAAGGCGGCATTCAGCTCGCCGCAGACGCGGTCGCATTCGGCATCGCCAGCCTTCATGTTGATCAGGCCGACATCGAACGGTGCCACCGCCTCCGGCCAGATGATGCCGTTATCGTCATGGCTGGCCTCGATGATCGCCGCGACCAGCCTGGACGGGCCGATGCCGTAGGAACCGCCAGAAACGAAATGATCCTTGCCGTCCGGCCCGGTCACCTTGGCGCCCATCGGCTTGGAATATTTGTCGCCGAAATGGAAGATATGCCCAACCTCGATGCCGCGCGCCGAGACCCGGTCGCGCGCGGGCACCTTCTCCCACGCCGCCTCGTCATGCATCTCGTCGGTGGCGGCATAGGGCGTCGTCCACGTCTTGACGATGCCGCCGATCTCGGCGTCGTTCGAAAAATCAGTGTCTGCCCCCGGCACCTCAAGCGAGAGATAGTCGCGATGGCAGAACACCTGGCTCTCGCCGGTGTCGGCCAGGATGATGAACTCATGGCTGAGGTCGCCGCCGATCGGCCCGGTGTCGGCGCGCATCGGAATGGCCTGCAGCCCCATGCGCGTAAACGTCCTGAGATAGGACACGAACATGCGGTTATAGGCGGCCTTGGCGCCTTCATAATCGAGGTCGAAGGAATAGGCGTCCTTCATCAGGAACTCGCGCGAACGCATGACGCCGAAGCGTGGGCGCACCTCGTCGCGAAACTTCCACTGGATGTGATAGAGATTGAGCGGCAGGTCCTTGTAGGACTTGACATAGGAGCGGAAGATCTCGGTGACCATCTCCTCGTTGGTCGGCCCGTAGAGCATATCGCGGTCTTGCCGGTCCTTGATGCGCAGCATCTCCTTGCCGTAGTCTTCATAGCGGCCGCTTTCGCGCCACAGCTCGGCCGATTGGATGGTCGGCATCAGGATTTCGAGTGCACCGGCGCGATTCTGCTCCTCGCGAATAATCCGGCAGACCTTGTCCAGCACCCGCTTGCCGAGCGGCAGCCAGGAAAAGCTGCCCTGCCCCTGCTGGCGGATCATGCCGGCGCGCAGCATCAGCCGATGCGAGACGATCTCGGCCTCGCGCGGATTTTCTTTGAGGATGGGCAGGAAATAGCGCGACAAACGCATGAACTGGTCCGTGAGAGAGGATGGCGGCGCCGGAATCGGCGCAGCGCAGGCTTGCTTGCCCCGGCTTCATAGCCATTTCATGGCGGAATGGAAACCCGGCCCAGGCGCTGCACAGGCGCCGCAATTGCCGCACACGGCTTGCTGGGCGTTTCGCAAGCAACGCCTGCCGTACTATTGTGCACTGCAGCACGAGATTGCCTGTTTCTGGGCAAAATTCTTCGTGACATTTTCACCCGCCTTAGGCTAGTGTGCCCCCATAACCGAGAGGGTAGAGAAAAATCTGCCCTCCTACGCGGTCAAAGTCTTGGGAGGATGCGATCTAGGCGCGGTAACTCGCTGCCGCCGGACACCGGAAACAGATCGGACGCGTTTAAATTGCAAGGCCTCGCGCCTTGCATTTTTTTTGTGCAATCATCTGGTTAGCACGACAGATTACCAACCTACATGACGTTGCGTCAGCCCAGACCCGCCCCGGCCTTTACTTTGGGTTGACCTTGCTGGCTCAGCTTGATTTCAGAGCCTCGGCTAGGCTGGGATAGTCGGACACGGTAGGTAGCCGGCTAATGCGCTGGGCTCTGGTTGAAATCCGGCACGATGTGCGGGATGTCGTCGATGCCGAGGCCAAGCCCTCTCGTGATGCCGTAGAAGATACCCATGAGGACCAGCGTGGCTATCGTCGTGCGCAGCGCGGCGCGCAGCATGTGCGGTCCGCGCGGTGCGCTCGGAACCGTGCCAAGCGTCACGTCCCGATCCTCGTCCTGCGTCCGCATGCTGAACGGCAGGACGGCGAACAACACCACCCACCACGTGGCGAAGAACAGGGCGATAAACGAAACCCAACTCATGCTTGCTCCAGTTCGACCAGCGTGCCGAAGAAATCCTTGGGGTGCAGAAACAATACCGGCTTGCCATGTGCGCCGATCTTCGGATTGCCGTCGCCGAGCACGCGCGCGCCGCTGGCCTTGAGACGGTCGCGCGCCGCAACAATGTCGTCCACCTCATAGCAGACATGGTGCATGCCGCCGGACGGATTCTTCGCGAGGAATGCGGCGATCGGCGAGGCTTCGCCGAGCGGCTCGAGCAACTCGATCCTGGTGTTGCCGACATCGACGAACACCACCGTAACGCCATGCTCCGGCAGCGCCTGCGGCGCGGTCACGCGCGCGCCAAGCATATCGCGATAGACCGCCGCAGCCGCGGCCAGATCCGGCACCGCAAGCGCGACATGGTTGAGGCGTCCGAGCATAGAGTGCTCCCGGTTAGGGGAGTAGGGAATAGGGGAGTACGGGAGTAGGGAAAACAAGTTTGGAGAGTGCAAACTATCTGTTCTTCCCTACTCCCCTACTGCCATACTCCCCTACTCCTCATCTTGTGACGAACACCGTCACCAGCGGCTTCTTGCCCCAGGCTTCGTTGGCCGCGCCGCGCACCGCGCGCCGCACCGCCTCCTGGACCAGGTCGAGGTCTTTTCGGCGCTGGCGGGGGATGGAGTCCACGGCGCCGATTGCCGCATCGATCATCAGGTCTTCCAGGCTCTCACCGCTGCCGTCGGCCTCGGCGACGCCGATGGCGACCAGATCGGGATCGCCGGCAAGCTCGTATTTGTCGTCGAGCACGACATTGACGGCGACATGGCCGGCAAAGGACAGCTTGCGGCGGTCGCGAATGCCCATCGCCTGGTCGGTGCCGATCAGCCTTCCATCCTTGTAGATGCGGCCGAACGGCACCTGGTCGATGATGGCGGCGGCACCCGGATACAGCCTGAGCATGTCGCCGTCGCGCACCTGCGCGACCTGGCCGATGCCGGACGTCGACATCAGCGAGCCCTGCGCCACCAGATGCGCCGCTTCGCCATGCACGGGAACGCCGATCTGCGGCCGCACCCATTCATACATCTTGCGCAATTCGCTGCGGCGTGGATGGCCGGAGACATGCACCAGCGCATCGCCGTCCTCGATGATCTTGATGCCGAGATCGATCAGGCGGTTCTTGATTTCGAGGATCGCCTTCTCGTTGCCGGGAATGGTGCGCGAGGAAAACACCACCGTGTCGCCAGCCGTCAGCGCCACCGACTTCATCTCGTCGCGCGACAGCTTGGCAAGTGCGGCAAGCGGCTCGCCCTGGCTGCCGGTGCAGATGATGACGAGGTTTTCGCGCGGGATGAAGCCGTAATCCTCCTCGGCGATGAATTCCGGCAACCCGTCCATATAGCCGAGTTCATCAGCCACATCGATGACTCGCTTCATCGAGCGGCCAATCACCAGGCACTGGCGGCCGGCATCCCGCGCCGCCTTGGCGATGGAGACGATACGCCCGACATTGGAGGAGAAGCTGGTGACGGCGACCCGGCCCTTGGCGTTCTGGATGACGCTCTTGAGGCCCTCGCCCACCGCCACTTCGGACGGCGATTCCCCTTCCCGCATCGCATTGGTGGAATCGCAGACCAGCGCCAGCACGCCCTTGTCGCCATAGGCTCGGAAGCGCGCCTCGTCGGTCATCGGCCCGACCGTCGGCGCCGGATCGATCTTCCAGTCGCCGGTGTGGATGACGACGCCGGCCGGCGTCGTGATCGCCAGCGACATCGGTTCGGGAATGGAGTGCGCAACAGGGATGGCCTCGATCTCGAACGGGCCGACGGTGAATTTCTCGCCGGCCCGGTAGATCGTCACCGGGATCTTCGGCGCCCCTTGCTCGCCCTGCCGCTTGGCTTCCAGCAGGCCGGCGCTGAACGGCGTCATCCACACCGGCGCCTTGAGCTTCGGCCAGATATCGTGCAACGCCCCGTAATGGTCCTCATGCGCATGGGTGATGACGATGCCGCGCAGATTGGCGACATTCTCCTCGATGAAGCGTGTGTCGGGCAGAACCAGGTCGACGCCGGGCAGGGTTGCATCGGGAAAGGTGACGCCGACGTCGACCACGATCCATTCGCGCGCATTGGCCGGCCCATAGCCGTAGAGGGCGAAGTTCATGCCGATCTCGCCGACACCGCCAAGCGGCACGAAGACAAGTTCGGCGTTTTCCGCTGTCGCCATGGTCTTTCCTTCCTTGCCGGTCAAAATTGCGGGCCGGTCAAAATTGTGGGCCGGTCAAAATTGTCGGCCGGTCAAATTCAAGCTGGTCAAATACCTGGCCAGTCAAACGTATTGGCCGGTCAAACGCCGGCCGAGGCAACCGCGCCGAAATGCACGTCGCCGGCGGCGATCGTCAGAACCGAACCTTCATCGTCGCGGATCACGAAACGGCAGTCCTCGTCAATGGTCTCGAAGGTGCCGCGCACCACATTACCGTCAATTCTGACAGCAACCTGCCCGCCAAGCCCCGCCGCACGCGCCAGCCAGCGCCGCCTGACGGCGGCAAGCCCACGCCCTTCGTTCCACAGCCGCGCATTCTCGCTCCAGGCATCCGACAGCGCCAGAAACAGCGTCTCGGCATCGCAAGCAGACCCCAGCGCGCTGAGCGACGTCGCTGGATAAGGCAAATCCTTGGGATAAGCCACCACGTTGACGCCGATACCGACAGCCACCGCCGAACGGTCGCCATCCAGCATCGCCGATTCCAGCAGGATGCCGGCGAGCTTGGCGCCCGAGGCAAGCACATCGTTCGGCCATTTCAGTTCGAAACGGTTCTTGCCTTGGCTCGCACCATCGAGGCCGATCGCGATCCTGCCCTTCGGCACGACGGCGTCGAGCGCGTCGGCCAGCGCCAGTCCGGCAACGAAGCCGAGCGTCGCGGCAAGCCGAAGCTCGGTGTTGGTGATCACCAGCAACGTCGCTGCCAGATTACCCTCGGGCGTCGCCCAGGCGCGGCCACGGCGGCCACGGCCCGCTTCCTGCTTTTTGGAGACGACCCAGAGTTTGCCCGGATCGCCGGCCCGTGCGTGCTCCAGCGCCAGCGCGTTGGTGGAGCCGACCGTGTCGTGCGCCTCGAGCCGGAACCCGTCCGAAGCCGCGGTTGGAGCCAGCCTGAACGTCATTCCGTCAGAAGAAGGTCTTGGCTGCGGCAGCGGCGTAGGTTCCGATCGGGCCGCCGATCAGCACGTAGAACAGCACGAAAGCGCCGCAGGCGCCGAGCACGACGCGCAGTTCGGACGCCATCGGCACGAAGCCGCCGACCGGTTCGTCGAACCACATGATCTTGATGATGCGCAGATAATAGTAGGCGCCCACCACAGACGCGAGCACGCCGATGATCGCCAGCGCGTAGAGGTTGGCATTGATGGCGGCGAGGAACACGTACCATTTCCCCCAGAAGCCGGCGAGCGGCGGGATGCCGGCCAGCGAGAACATCAGGATGGTGAGGATCGTCGCCATGATCGGATTGGTCGCCGACAGGCCGGCGAGATCGCTGATCTGCTCGACATTGCCCTCCTTTCGCCGCATGGCGAGGATGAAGGCGAAGGTGCCGAGCGTCATCACCAGATAGATCAGCATGTAGATGGCGACGCCGCGCACGCCGTCCTGGCTGTTGGCGGCAAGGCCGACCAGAGCATAACCCATATGGCCGATGGAGGAATAGGCCATCAGCCGTTTGATGTTGGTCTGGCCGATGGCCGCGAAGGCACCAAGTGCCATCGAGGCGATCGAGATGAAGACGATGATCTGCTGCCAGTCGGCGGCGATCGGCTTGAAGGCGCCCATGGTGACGCGCACCATCAGCGCCATCGCCGCCATCTTCGGTGCCGCCGCCAGAAAAGCCGTCACCGGCGTCGGCGCGCCTTCATAGACGTCGGGCGTCCACATATGGAACGGCACCGCCGAGATCTTGAAGGCAAGGCCGGCCAGCACAAAAACCAGGCCGAAGACGAGGCCGAGCTGGCGCTCGCCGCCGCTCAGCGCCGCGGCGATCTCCTGGAAGCCGGTGTTGCCGGTGTAGCCGTAGACCAGCGAGATGCCGTAAAGCAGCATGCCCGATGACAGCGCGCCAAGGACGAAGTACTTCAGCCCGGCCTCGGTCGAGCGCAGATTGTCGCGGTTGATCGCCGCCAGCACGTAGATCGCCAGCGATTGCAGCTCGAGGCCGAGATAGAGCCCGATCATGCCGTTGGCCGAGATCATCAGCATCATGCCGAGCGTGCAGAGCAGGATCAGCACCGGATATTCGAACTTGTCGAAACGCTCCGCCTGGGCAAAGCGGACCGACATGACCAGCGTCACCGCCGAGCCGACCAGCGCCAGCACCTTCATGAAGCGGGCGAATGGGTCCTGGATGAAGGCTTCGCCATAGGCGTTGCCCTGTCCCGGCGAAAAGATCAGCCAGGCGCCGGCGATCACCAGCACGGCGACGGCAAGGCCGCTCACCGTGACAGTGGTGTTGGCGCGAGAATAGGCGCCGAGCATCAACAGCGCCAAGGCGCCGAGGGCGAGGATCAGCTCTGGCGTCGAGAGCGACAGGCTTGAGAGAAGGTCCGGCGTCATGGTTCGCAAACCCCCAGTCAGTTCGCCGCCGCGGTCTGCGCGGCGCCGATGGATGCGGTGACATTGGTAACGAGCGCCTTGACCGATTCGGCGGTCGCGTCGAAGATCGGCGCCGGATAGACGCCGAAGAAGATGACCAGCGCGACCAGCGGATAGATGATCACCTTCTCGCGCGTCGACAGGTCGAGCAGGCCTTTCAGGCTTTCCTTGGTCAGCGCGCCGAAGATCACCTTGCGGTAGAGCCAGAGCGCATAGGCCGCCGAAAGGACGACGCCCGTGGCGGCGAAGAACGCTACCCAGGTGTTGACCCGGAACACGCCGAGCATGGTCAGGAACTCGCCGACGAAGCCGCTGGTGCCGGGCAGGCCGACATTGGCCATGGTGAAGATCATGAACACGGTTGCATATTTCGGCATGTTGTTGACCAACCCGCCATAGGCGTCGATGTCACGCGTATGCATGCGGTCGTAGACGACGCCGACGCAGAGGAACAGCGCGCCGGAGACCAGGCCGTGCGACAGCATCTGAAAGATCGAACCCTGGACGCCTTCCTGGTTCATCGCGAAGATGCCCATGGTAACGAAGCCCATGTGAGCGACCGACGAATAGGCGATCAGCTTCTTCATGTCCTCCTGCATCAGCGCCACCAGCGAGGTGTAGATGATGGCGACAACGGAGAGCGTGAAGATCAGCGGCGCGAACATTTCGGATGCGATCGGAAACATCGGCAGCGAAAAGCGCAGGAAGCCGTACCCGCCCATCTTGAGCAGGATGGCGGCCAGGATTACCGAGCCGGCCGTCGGTGCTTCGACATGCGCGTCCGGCAGCCAGGTGTGCACCGGCCACATCGGCATCTTCACCGCGAAGGACGCGAAGAAGGCAAGCCATAGCCAGGTCTGCATATTGGCCGGGAAGTTATGCGTCAGAAGCGTCGGGATATCGGTGGTGCCGGACTGGAAGAACATCGCCATGATGGCGAGCAGCATCAGCACCGAGCCGGCCAGCGTATAGAGGAAGAACTTGAACGAGGCATAGACGCGCCGCTTGCCGCCCCACACGCCGATGATGATGAACATCGGGATCAGGCCGGCTTCGAAGAAGACGTAGAACAAGACGATGTCGAGCGCGCAGAACACGCCGATCATCAGCGTCTCGAGCAGCAGGAAGGCGATCATATAGGCCTTGACGCGCTTCTCGATCGATTCCCACGAGGCGAGGATGCAGAGCGGCATCAGGAAGGTGGTCAGGATGACGAACAGCATGGAGATGCCGTCTACGCCCATATGGTAGGAGATGCCGGAATCCAGCCAGGCAAACTTCTCGACGAACTGGAAGCCGGGCTGCGAATTGTCGAAGCCGGTCCAGATGAACAGCGAAACCACGAAGGTGAACGCGGTCGTGAACAACGCGATGGCGCGGATGTTGCGGCGCGCGTTCTCGCTGTCGTCACGCACGAAAAGGATGAGCAGCACACCAACCAGCGGCAGGAAGGTGACCAGCGATAGGATCGGCCAGGCGGTCATCAGAGCATCATCCAGGTGACGAGTGCGGCAACGCCGATCAGCATGGCGAAGGCATAGTGGTAGAGATAGCCGGTCTGCAGCTTGACGACCCGGTTGGTGACGTCGACGACGCGCGCCGAAATGCCGTCCGGCCCAAGCCCATCGATGACGGTGCCGTCGCCGGTCTTCCACAGGAAGCTGCCGAGGCGCTTTGCCGGCCGCACGAACAGGAAGTCGTAGAGCTCGTCGAAATACCATTTGTTGAGCAGGAAGGCGTAGAGCAGGCGATGGTTGGCGGCGACGCTCCGAGGCATTTCCGGCGCGCGAATATAGAACTGCCAGGCAATCGCAAAGCCGATCAGCATGGCGATGAACGGTGACAGCTCGACCCACAACGGCACTTCGTGGATTTCGTGCAGGATGTGGTTGTCCGGCAGCGTGAACAGCGACGCCTTCCAGAATTCGGCATAGCCCTCGCCAATGAAGGCGCCGTGGAAGATCACGCCGGCGAACAGCGCGCCCGCCGCCAGGATGAACAGCGGTACCAGCATGACCGGTGGCGATTCATGGACATGGTGCATGACCTCGTGGCTGGCCCGCGGCTCGCCGTGGAAGGTCATGAAGATCAGCCGCCAGGAGTAGAAGGAGGTGAAGCAGGCAGCAATGACCAGCAATATGAAGGCAAACGCGGCGACCGCATTGTGGCCGGCGAAGGCCGCTTCGATGATGGCGTCCTTGGAAAAGAAGCCGGCCGTGCCGATGATCGTTACCGGAATGCCGACACCGGTCAGCGCCAGCGTGCCGATCACCATCATCCAGTAAGTCGTCGGGATCAGCGTCCTCAGGCCGCCCATTTTGCGCATGTCCTGCTCGTCGGAGACGGCGTGGATGACCGAGCCCGAGCCGAGGAATAGCAGCGCCTTGAAGAAGGCGTGGGTGAACAGATGGAAAATCGCTGCGCCATAGGCGCCGACGCCGAGCGCCACGAACATGTAGCCGAGCTGCGAACAGGTCGAATAGGCGATGACGCGCTTGATGTCGTTCTGGACGAGACCGACGGTCGCCGCGAAGAAGGCGGTGAAAGCGCCGATGAAGGTGACCACCGTCAGGGCCGAATGCGACAGCTCGAACAGCGGCGACAACCGCGCCAGCATGAACACGCCTGCCGTCACCATGGTCGCGGCATGGATCAGTGCCGAGACCGGCGTCGGGCCCTCCATGGCATCCGGCAGCCAGGTGTGCAGCGGCACCTGCGCCGACTTGCCCATGGCGCCCATGAACAGGAGCAGGCAGACGACCGTCATCGCAGCCTGCTTATCGAGCGCATAGCCGAGGAAGGTCAGCACGGCCGCGCCTTGCGGCGCGCCTTCGGCCGGAATGAACGTCGCCGCATTGGCGAAGATGGTGCCGAGATTGACCGAGCCGAACAGCACGAACACGCCGAATATGCCGAGCGCAAAGCCGAAATCACCGACGCGGTTGACGACGAAGGCCTTGATCGCAGCCGCATTGGCCGACGGCTTCTTGTACCAGAAGCCGATCAGCAGATAGGAGGCAAGGCCGACGCCTTCCCAGCCGAAGAACATCTGCACGAGGTTGTCGGCTGTCACCAGCATCAGCATGGCGAAGGTAAACAGCGACAGATAGGCGAAGAAGCGCGGCCGGTCCGGGTCGTGATGCATGTAGCCGATCGAGTAGATGTGGACCAGCGACGACACCGTGTTGACGACGACCAGCATGACCACCGTCAGTGTGTCGATCCTGAGCGCCCACGACGCTTCAAGGCCGCCAGACTGGATCCAGCGCAGCACCGGCACGGTGAACACCTCGCCGCCGCCGAAGCCGACCGAGAAGACGGCGACCCACGACAGCACAGCCGCGATCACCAGGAAGCCGGAGGTGATGTATTCTGAAGCCTTGGCCCCGAGCGAAGTGCCGAACAGGCCGACGATCAAGAAGCCGAGCAGCGGAAGGAAGACGATGGCCTGATACATGGTGGTTCCGTCAACCCTTCATCATGTTCACGTCTTCGACCGCGATCGAGCCGCGGTTGCGGAAGAAGACGACGAGAATGGCAAGGCCGATCGCCGCTTCGGCCGCCGCGACCGTCAGCACGAACAGTGCGAACACCTGGCCTACCAAATCGCCGAGCGCCGCCGAGAAGGCGACGAAATTGATGTTGACCGCAAGCAGGATCAGCTCGATCGACATCAGGATGACGATGACGTTCCTGCGGTTCAGGAAGATGCCGAACACGCCGAGCGTGAACAGGATCGCCGATACGGTCAGGTAGTGCGCGATACCGACGACCATCTCAGACTCCTTCGCCCGTCTTGACCTTGCGGATTTCCACTCCGGTTGCTGCCGTGCGGCCGACCTGGGCGGCGATCGACTGCCGCTTGACGCCCGGCTTGTGGCGCAGCGTCAGCACGATGGCGCCGATCATGGCGACCAGCAGCACCAGCCCAGCCACCTGGAAATAATAGAGGTAATCCGTATAGAGGATGTCGCCGAGCGCTGCCGTGTTCGAGCGCGCGGCCAGGTCCGGAATGGGCTTGGCGACTGTCGCCGCCAGTTTCGGCGCGAATGTATAGCCGCCGAGCACCACGATCAGCTCCGCCGCCAGGATCAGCCCGACCAGCGCGCCGATCGGTGCATATTGCAGGGCGCCTTCCTTCATTTCGGCGAAGTCGACGTCGAGCATCATGACGACAAACAGGAACAGCACCAGCACCGCGCCGACATAGACGACGAGCAGGATCATCGCCAGGAACTCGGCGCCGGTCAGCATGAACAGGCCGGCGGCGTTGAAGAAGGTCAGGATCAGGAACAGCACCGAATGCACGGGATTGCGCGCCGATATGACCATGAACGCCGATGCCACCGCGACAAAGGCGAAGAGGTAGAAAAAGGCCGCCTCTAGTCCACTCAGCATGGGTTCCCCCGGGTTTCCTGTCCGAACAGGACGTTCGTCCTGTTTTTTGCCACCGCCTCCGGTCGGCAAGTTGCGTGTTCCTTAAACGAGGCCCCTCGCCCCGTCCATGCGTCAAATATCAGCGGTAAGGCGCATCCAGCGAGATGTTGCGCGCCAGTTCACGCTCCCAGCGGTCGCCATTGGCCAGGAGCCTGTCCTTGTCGTAATAAAGCTCCTCGCGCGTCTCCGTCGCGAATTCGAAATTCGGGCCCTCGACAATGGCGTCGACCGGGCAGGCTTCCTGGCAGAAGCCGCAGTAAATGCATTTCACCATATCGATGTCGTAGCGCACGGTGCGCCGTGTGCCGTCGTTGCGGCGTGGGCCGGCTTCGATGGTGATGGCCTGTGCCGGGCAGATCGCCTCGCACAATTTGCAGGCGATGCAGCGTTCCTCGCCGTTCGGGTAGCGGCGCAGCGCATGTTCGCCACGGAAGCGCGGGCTGACCGGCCCCTTTTCATGCGGATAGTTGATCGTCTCCTTCGGCGCGAAGAACTGGCGCATCGATAGGAAGAAAGCGCTGACGAAATCCTGCAAAAGCAGTGACTTGGCGGCCTGAGAAAGAGCGGACATCAAAGGGCTCCCGAAAGTTTCATACCTTGAATCCATCCAACTATTGGCAGAAAGGCAAAACCGAAAAAGGCAACGCCTCTTAGGACACGTCGGTTTTTCAGTGGAAGTTCGGGCTTCAACCAATAAGCGCGAAGTAGAAAGAACTCGACAGCCGCAAAAACAACGCCACCGATCGCTCCCCCAATTTCATATGTCATCACGCAAACCCCGTGATCTTGAGGAAGGCGGCGGTGGCGACCACCATGAACAGCGAGATCGGCAGGAAGACCTTCCAGCCGAGCCGCATCAGCTGATCGTAGCGATAGCGCGGCACGAACGCTTTCACCATGGAGAACATGAAGAATACCAGGCAGACCTTGAGCACGAACCAGATCAGCCCCGGCACCCAGGTGAACGGCGCGAAGTTGAAGGGTGGCAGCCAGCCGCCAAGGAACAGGATGGTGGCCAGCGCGCACATCAGGACGACGGCGACATATTCGCCGAGGAAGAACAGCAGGAACGGCGTCGAGGAATATTCGACCATATGGCCGGCGACGAGTTCCGATTCGGCTTCCACGAGATCGAAGGGCGGACGGTTGGTTTCCGCCAGCGCCGAGATGAAGAAGACGATGAACATCGGGAACAGCGACAGCCAATGCCAGTCGAGGAAGGTATTGGGCAGGCCGAGCCGCGTGCCCAACCCATCCTGCTGCGACAAGACGATGTCGGACAGATTGAGCGAGCCGACGCAAAGCAGCACTGTGACGATGACGAAACCGATGGAGACTTCGTAGGACACCATCTGCGCCGCCGAGCGCAGCGCGCCGAGGAAGGGGTATTTCGAATTGGACGCCCAGCCGCCCATGATCACGCCATAGACCTCGAGCGAGGAGATGGCGAAGACATAGAGGATGCCGACATTGACGTTGGCGATCGCCCAGCCTTCATTGACCGGGATCACCGCCCAGGCCGAGATCGCCAGCACCGCCGACACCAAAGGCGCCAGCAGGAAAACGCCCTTGTTGGCGCCGGACGGTATCACCGGTTCCTTGAAGACGAATTTCAGCAGATCGGCGAAGGCCTGTAGCGTGCCCCATGGGCCGACGACATTCGGGCCTCGGCGCAATTGCACCGCCGCCCAGATCTTGCGGTCGGCGTAAAGCACATAGGCGACGAAGATCAACAGAACGACGATCAGCACGACCGACTTCAAAAGGATCAGCAGCGCCGGCAGCACGTAGAAGGAGAAGAAGGTGTCCATGTCTACTCCGCCGCCTGCCTGAAGCCGTTCTTCGCCAAAGCCGAGCACTCCGCCATCACCGCGGAAGCCCGCGCGATCGGGTTGGTCAGGTAGAAATCCTTGACCGGCGAGGTGAAGGTGCCCTTGTTCAGCCGCCCGCCGAGCTTGGCAACCCTGGCGATGTCGGCCGGGTCGCCGGCCGCGACATGGTCGATGCGGGCAAGATGCGGGTATTCCGCATAGAGCTTTGCGCGTAGCTGCGGCAGCGAATCGAACGGCAGCTTCTTGCCGAGCACATCCGACAGTGCCCGAAGGATCGCCCAGTCCTCGCGCGCCTCGCCGGGCGCGAAGCCGGCCCGGTTGGTCTGCTGCACGCGCCCCTCGGTGTTGACGAAGGTGCCCGACTTCTCGGTATAGGCGGCACCCGGCAGGATGACGTTGGCGCGATGCGCGCCCTTGTCGCCATGCGTGCCGATATAGACGACGAAAGCGCCGCCGGTCTTGGCCATGTCGATTTCGTCGGCACCGAGCAGGAACAACACATCGGTCTCGCCCAGCATGGCGGCGACGTTCCTGCCGCCCTCGCCCGGCACAAACCCGACATCGAGGCCGCCGACGCGTGCCGCGGCGGTGTGCAGCACGGCAAAGCCGTTCCAGTCGGCCCTGGCGGCGTTGACGGCGACGGCGAGCTTCGCCGCCTGGCCGAGCACGGCCGCCCCGTCCGGACGCGCCAGCGCACCCTGTCCGACGATGATCAGCGGATGCGTCGCCTTCTTCAGCAGCTGGAAGAACTTGCCGTTACCGTCGGCCAGATCCTTCAGCGATTCCGGCCCGGCGCCGAGCTGCTCGTAATCATAGCGTGTATCGCCGACATCGCCGATGACGCCGACCGGCAGATTGCCGGCCCGCCAGCGCTTGCGGATGCGGGCGTTGAGCAAGGATGCCTCGAAGCGCGGATTGGCGCCGATGATCAGCACCGCATCGGCCTGTTCGATGCCTTCGATGGTCGGGTTGAACACATAGCTCGCCCGGCCGAGCGACGGATCGAGTGCTGCGCCGTCCTGGCGGCAGTCGGTGTTCTTCGAGCCGAGCGAAGCCATCAGAAGCTTCAGCGCGTAGATCTCCTCGGCGGCTGCGAGATCGCCGGCAATGGCACCGATCTTTTCGGGTGCCGCATTCGACACCGCTTCCTTGATCGCGGCAAAAGCCTCGGCCCAGCTTGCCGGGGCCAGTCTGCCGTCCTTGCGCACATAGGGGCGGTCGAGGCGCTGCGTGCGCAGACCATCCCAGATGAAGCGGGTCTTGTCGGAAATCCACTCCTCGTTCACCGCCTCGTTGGTACGCGGCAGGATGCGCATCACTTCGCGGCCTCGGCTATCGACGCGGATCGCCGAGCCGACGGCGTCCATCACGTCGATGGATTCGGTCTTGGTCAGTTCCCACGGCCGTGCCTGGAAGGCGTAAGGTTTGGAGGTCAGCGCACCGACCGGGCAAAGGTCGATGACATTGCCTTGCAGTTCCGAAGTCATCGCGCTTTCGAGATAGGTGGTGATCTCGGCATCCTCGCCGCGGCCGATCAGGCCGAGCTCGGAGATGCCGGCAATCTCGGTGGTAAAGCGGACACAGCGCGTGCAATGGATGCAGCGGTTCATGATGGTCTTGACCAGCGGCCCGATATACTTGTCTTCGACCGCCCGCTTGTTCTCATGGTAGCGCGAGGAATCGACTCCGAACGCCATCGCCTGGTCCTGCAGGTCGCACTCGCCGCCCTGGTCGCAGATCGGGCAGTCCAGCGGATGGTTGATCAGCAGGAATTCCATCACGCCTTCGCGCGCCTTCTTGACCATCGGCGTGTTGGTGAAGATTTCCGGCGGCTCGCCGTTCGGGCCGGGGCGCAGGTCGCGCACGCCCATGGCGCAGGACGCCTGCGGCTTGGGCGGGCCGCCTTTCACCTCAATCAGGCACATGCGGCAATTGCCGGCGATCGACAGCCGCTCATGAAAGCAGAAGCGCGGCACTTCCGCGCCGGCGTCCTCGGCCGCCTGCAGCAGCGTGTAATGGTCGGGTACAGTGATCTCTTTCCCGTCGACCTTGAGCTTTGCCATTTCGCCTCAAACCCCTGCGGACGTTCCGCAATCTTTCCTTCCGGGCGCAGCCGAGACCGCGCACGATATTGAATTCACTTTTTGGCCCCGGCCAACGCGGCCGCCTGACCGATCCAGCCGTCACGGCCGATGCGGCCCTTCAACGACAGGTAATCTTCGACCCAGGCGATCTCTTGCGGCGTCCACGCGGCGATCTGGGCGTATGTCCAGATGCCAAGGCCGTTCAGCACCTTTTCCAGTTTCGGCCCGATGCCCGATATCGCCTTGAGGTCGGCCGGCTCGGCTGGCCGATCCATCGGCTTGGGCTGCTTGAAATCCTCCGGCATCAGCCCGGCCGACGCATCCGCTGCAACGGTGCTGGCATTCGCCAAGCTCCGTGCAGCGGTGCTCGTCGCAATGTCAGTCACATCGTTGGCGAAGGACTGCGCCTCGGCAATCAGGGTTTTGGTCGCCGCGCGCGCCTTGGTCGAGGAGCTTTTGCCGGTCGCGGAAAAGCGTTCCGTTCGCGCCTCGAAATCCTCGGCGACCGGTTGCCAAAGCCGCTGCGAGGTCTCGGCGGCGCCTGAAAGCACGCCCATCCAGATACCAAAGGCGTGGTTGGCAAGGCCGATGCCGAGTGCCGTCATCGCCGCCGCGCCCGCGACAGGATGCGCCAGGAGATTGACGGCATTGGCCATCTCCTTCGGCATCATCCTGGTCAGATCCTGGTTCATCTTCAACAACGGGTCCATATCGGGCGTAAAATCGTCGGGTGTCGAAAACAGCGACATAGGTGGTCTCCTGGTCGTTTCCGTCTGCCCCGCGCTCGTTTCCTCGTTTCGGACATTCGCCCGCATTTTGAATTCTTCTATTCCGCCGCCGCCAGCACCGGTTCGGCGCGGTGTGCGTTGCGCGAAAACTCGTCGATGCGCCGCTCCACCTCGCCGCGGAAATGCCGCATCAGGCCCTGGATCGGCCACGCCGCCGCATCGCCCAGCGCACAGATCGTGTGGCCCTCGACCTGCTTCGTCACGTCGAGCAGCATGTCGATCTCGCGCTTCTGCGCCTCGCCGCGCACCAGCCGTTCCATCACCCGCCACATCCAGCCGGTGCCCTCACGGCAAGGCGTGCACTGGCCGCAGCTCTCGTGCTTGTAGAAATAGGACAGCCGCGCGATCGCCTTCACGATATCGGTCGATTTGTCCATGACGATGACAGCCGCCGTGCCGAGGCCCGATTTCAGGTCGCGCAACGCATCGAAATCCATCGGCGCGTCGATGATCTGCTCGGCCGGCACCAGCGGCACCGAGGCGCCGCCCGGAATGACCGCCAGCAGGTTGTCCCAGCCGCCGCGGATGCCGCCGCAATGCGTCTCGATCAGTTCGCGGAACGGGATCGACATCGCCTCTTCGACGGTGCACGGATTGTTGACGTGGCCGGAGATGCAGAACAGCTTGGTGCCGACATTGTTGGGCCGGCCGAAGGACGAGAACCAGGCGGCACCGCGGCGCAGGATGGTCGGCGCGACAGCGATGGACTCGACATTGTTGACCGTCGTCGGGCAGCCATAGAGGCCGACATTGGCCGGAAATGGCGGCTTCAGCCGCGGCTGGCCCTTCTTGCCCTCGAGGCTTTCGAGCAGCGCCGTTTCCTCGCCGCAGATATAGGCGCCGGCGCCATGGTGCATGTAGATGTCGAAATCGTAGCCGGAGGTATTGTTCTTGCCGATCAGCTTGGCCGCATAGGCCTCGTCTATGGCGCGTTGCAGCGCCTCGCGCTCGCGGATGAACTCGCCGCGCACATAGATGTAGGCGGCGACCGCGCCCATGGCGAAGCCGGCAAGCAGGCAGCCTTCGACCAGCGTGTGCGGGTCATGGCGCAGTATGTCGCGGTCCTTGCAGGTGCCAGGCTCGGATTCGTCGGCATTGACGACGAGATAGCTCGGCCGGCCGTCGCTTTGCTTGGGCATGAACGACCATTTGAGCCCGGTCGGGAAACCGGCGCCGCCGCGGCCGCGCAGGCCCGATGCCTTCATCTCGTTGACGATCCACTCGCGCCCCTTGGCAACGATGCCGGGCGTGTTGTCCCAGGCGCCGCGCGCCATGGCGCCGGCCAGCGACTTGTCGAAGCGGCCGTAGATGTTGTTGAAGATGCGGTCTCTGTCCTGAAGCATTGCTCGTTCCTCAGACCGGCTTCTTGCCGGTCGGCCGGCTCTTGTTTCCGGGCGGCGGCTTGGTCGCCTTGGCGACAGTCTTCGCCGGTTTGACCTTGGCCTCCGGCGCCTTGAAGGCAGACGCCGGCTCGGCCTTGTTCTTTGGGCCCTTGCGCTGTTTCGAGACGTCCTCGACCTGCGGCTCGGCCTTGTTGGCATTGGCGGCCGAATGCAGAGGCGCTGCGACGCTCGCCGCCTTCTCCACCGCGGGCGCGACTTTCGTCGCCGACGGCGATTTCAGCGCCGGGTTGGTCTCGACCGCGTCGGTTTTCGGCTTGCTGGCATTCGAGGGCGCAACCGGCGCCGGTGCAGGCGCGGCCGAAGCCGCTGGCGGAACTGGTGCTGCGGCGGCAGCCGCCGGCTCTGCATCCTTGGGGGCCTTGGTCGCCGCCCTGGTTTCCCGGTCGCGGGTCGCCTTGAGGATCGCCTTTTCGCTCTTGAGGGTCGTCAGGCCGCTGGCCGGCTCCGAGGTGATGCGGCCGTTTTGCGGTCCTGGCGTCACCGAAGCACCTTTGCCGGCGTCATAGAGGTCGATGATCTCGGCAAGCCGCTCCGGCGTCAAATCCTCATAGGTGTCCTTGAATATCATCACCATCGGTGCGTTGACGCAGGCGCCGAGGCACTCGACCTCCTCCCACGACAGCGTGCCCTTGTCGTTGGTGTGGAATTGGTCGTGATGGATTTTCGAGCGGCACACATCCATCAGCGCTTCCGAGCCGCGCAGCATGCAGGGCGTGGTGCCGCAGACCTGGATATGAGCGCGGGTGCCGACCGGATTGAGCTGGTATTGCGTATAGAAGGTGGCGACTTCCAGCCCACGGATATAGGGCATGTCGAGCATGTCGGAGATCGTCTCGATCGCCGCCTTGGTCACCCAGCCTTCCTGCTCCTGCGCCAGCATGAGCAAGGGGATGATCGCGGACTGCTCGCGCCCCTTCGGATATTTCTTGATCCACAGCTTCGCCGCTGCCGCATTCGCCCTGTTGAAGGCGAACGAGGCTGGCTGGAGGCTGGCTTCTGCGAGACGGCGGACTGACATTACGACTTCGCTTCTATGTTTCTACTGGTTAGAGCTGTAGGCGTGATAGCAATCCTCGGATCGCCCCAAAACGCATACGAACTCTTCATTTCCACGCTTCAGGCGGATATATCCATCATAGCGGCTATACACCCAAGCTATTGGTTTGCAACGATATTCTTCGGGGATCAATGACGCTACGAGGTCGTCATAAACCGCACAGTTGGACGATGTCGATGGCCGGCCATGGACAAGAATGCCCTCATCCATTGCTGGGGTCTGGGTGCTCAAGTCACGGACTGTAAGCAGATCGCCTTCTGCAACAAGCTTGAATCCCTCTTTGAGAAGATCGGTTGAGGAGAGACCCTCACCGGACCCAGCAAGCGACACTTCAGCGGAAGCAGCAAGGCATGCCGCGGCCAGAAACGCCTTTGACTGTCGAGCCATTCCCAACATTACCGATCGACCTCACCAAACACGATGTCGAGTGAACCCAGCACCGCGGTGACGTCGGCCAACATGTGGCCGCGGCACAAAAAGTCCATCGCCTGCAGATGGGCAAAGCCTGGCGCGCGCAGCTTGCAGCGATAGGGCTTGTTGGTGCCGTCGGAGACGAGATAGACACCGAACTCGCCCTTCGGCGCCTCGACCGCCGCATAGACCTCGCCGGCCGGCACGCGGTAGCCTTCGGTGTAGAGCTTGAAGTGATGGATCAGCGCTTCCATCGAGCGCTTCATCGCCGCGCGCTTCGGCGGCACCACCTTGCCGTCAAGGTTGGACACCGGCCCGCTGCCTTCCTTGCCGAGCAACAGGTCGACGCACTGGCGCATGATTTTCGCCGACTGCCGCATCTCTTCCATGCGCACCAGATAGCGGTCGAAACAGTCGCCGTTCTTGCCGATCGGAATGTCGAAATCCAGCTCGGCATAGCATTCGTAGGGCTGCGATTTGCGCAGGTCCCACGGCGCGCCCGAGCCGCGCACCATGACGCCGGAAAAACCCCAGGCCCAGGCGTCGGCCAGAGACACCGTCGCGATGTCGACATTGCGCTGCTTGAAGATGCGGTTGCCGGTCAAGAGTGAGTCGAGGTCGTCGACCGATTTCAGGAACGGGTCGATCCAGCTGCCAATGTCCTCGATCAGCTTCTGCGGCAGGTCCTGGTGGACGCCGCCGGGGCGGAAATAGGCGGCATGCATGCGCGAGCCGCTGGCACGCTCATAGAACACCATCAGCTTTTCGCGCTCGACGAAGCCCCACAGCGGCGGCGTCAGCGCGCCGACATCCATCGCCTGCGTCGTCACGTTGAGGATATGCGACATGATGCGGCCGATTTCCGAATAGAGCACTCGGATCAACTGGCCGCGCTTTGGCACCTCGATGCCGAGCAGACGCTCGGCGGCAAGCGCAAAGGCATGCTCCTGGTTCATCGGCGCGCAATAGTCGAGCCGGTCGAGATAGGGCACGGCCTGCAGGTAAGTCTTATGCTCGATCAGCTTTTCCGTCCCGCGATGCAACAGCCCGATATGCGGATCGACGCGATCGACGACTTCGCCGTCAAGCTCCAGCACCAGGCGCAAAACGCCGTGCGCCGCTGGATGTTGCGGGCCAAAATTGATGTTGAAGTTGCGGACCGAAGTTTCAGCCATTTTGGCGTCTCTGGCGAAGAGTCAGTAGTGAGTAGTGAGTAGTGATCATCAATCTCAATGCCTGCTTCATTCCGCCTGCTTGGCCTGCACCGTTCGGATAAGAGATCTCGTCATTTTTCCAATCTCTTCGCATCGCAGCAGCAGCTCAATCTCGTTGTCATTTCGTAGCAGGCCAACCCGGCATGCCAGTAGTATGTGCGTTTCCAGTTCCTTCAACGAACCTTGCGCCATGCGCAAAAATTGAACGAACGAACCTCTGTTCTCCCGACCGTACCCCTCCGCGATATTGGCTGCGATCGACACCGCCGATCGGCGCATTTGAGAGGTCATGCCGTAGATCTCCTCTCTCGGAAACCCTTTGGTGATGCGGTAACAATCTTCAGCGAGTAGCATCGCCGATTGCCACACCTTCAGGTCACGATAAGATTCGATCCGTTGCTCCAATTCTTTCCTACCGACTACTCACTATTTCACTACTCACTGTTTCGCCTTCTCATCCCCCGGAAGCACGTAATCCGTACCTTCCCACGGAGACAGAAAATCGAAATTGCGGAATTCCTGCTTGAGCTCCACCGGCTCGTAGATGACGCGCTTGGCTTCGTCGTCGTAACGCACCTCGACGAAGCCGGTCAGCGGAAAGTCCTTGCGCAGCGGATGGCCTTCAAAGCCGTAGTCGGTCAGGATCCGCCGCAGATCGGGATGGCCCGAAAACAGCACGCCGTAGAGATCGTAGGTCTCGCGCTCGAACCAGTCGGCGCCGGGATATATCCCGGTGATCGACGGCACGAGCGTCTCTTCGTCGGCCTGGACCTTGAGCCGGATGCGGATATTCTGCTTCGGCGACAGCAGGTGATAGACGACGTCGAAGCGCTTTGCCCGTGACGGATAATCGGCGCCGCAAACGTCGATGATCGAAATGAACTGGCATTTCGGGTCGTCGCGCAGGAAGGTCACCACCTCGATCAGGTCGCGCGGCTCGACCGAGATAGTGAGTTCGCCATAGGCGAGCACCGCCGCGCCGATCCGGCCGATCAGCTTCTCGCCGAGATAGGTCGAGAGGTCATTCAACGCCTGGGTCATGCCGCTCACCGCTCGATCGTGCCGGTGCGGCGGATCTTCTTCTGCAGCAGAAGGATGCCGTAGAGCAGCGCTTCGGCGCTCGGCGGACAGCCGGGCACGTAGATGTCGACCGGCACGATGCGGTCGCAGCCGCGCACCACCGAATAGGAATAATGATAATAGCCGCCGCCATTGGCGCAAGAGCCCATCGAGATGACGTAGCGCGGCTCCGGCATCTGATCGTAGACCTTGCGCAGCGCCGGCGCCATCTTGTTGGTCAGCGTGCCGGCGACGATCATGATGTCGGACTGGCGCGGGGACGCGCGCGGCGCGACACCGAACCTCTCCGAGTCATAGCGCGGCATCGACGTATGGATCATCTCGACGGCGCAGCAGGCGAGGCCAAACGTCATGAACATCAGCGAGCCGCTGCGCGCCCAGGTGATCAGCGCCTCGGTCGAGGTGACGAGAAAGCCCTTGTCGGCGAGCTCGTTGTTGATCTCCAGGAAGAATGGATCGTCGGACCCGACCGGCCTGCCGGTGTTGGGATCGATGAGGCCCTTGGGCTTCGGCGCGACGAGCGTACCGGAACTGTCGTTCAATCCCATTCCAGCGCTCCTTTTTTCCATTCATAGGCAAAGCCGATGGTCAACACCGCCAAAAACACCATCATCGACCAGAAACCGAGCATGCCGATCTGGCTGAACGACACCGCCCACGGAAACAGGAAGGCCACCTCCAGATCGAAGATGATGAACAGGATCGACACCAGGTAGAAGCGGATATCGAACTTCATGCGGGCGTCGTCGAACGAGTTGAAGCCGCACTCGTAGGCGGAAAGCTTTTCCGGATCGGGGTTGCGGTAGGCCACCAGGAACGGTGCGGCGAGCAGCGCCAGCCCGACGATCAGCGCCACGCCGATGAACAGGACGATGGGCAGGTACGAACCTAAAAGTGCGTTCATGCTGCAGTTTCCGTTGGCGGCCAATCCACTCTGATTACAGCACCGGACCCACTTGCGGAAGCGTGACAGTTTAACCACTGAACCGTTTTAAGGGGGCTCTATGCTGCAACGCGGCGAGGGTTAGCGCAGCGCTTTCGGCGAAGCAAGTCAAACCTTGTTCAAATCGCGGTGCTGGACGGCATATCCGGGAAAACTGGTCCGATCCGCTCCTGTTTGATTTCCTTCACTTTTTACTCCACTTTTCTCTCCTGACATGGATGCCGCCAAAACCCTGTTAGCATGGCACGGAATCGCAGGTCATTTTCTCTGTCTAAAATCGTCCGGATGCCGCCTTCATGAAGGAAAAAATCTCGCTCGCCATGGCCCGCCGCATTGCGCTCGCGGCACAGGGATTCAATGACCCGCGCCCCACCGGCACGCCTGACCGCCGGCATCTGGCCCGCGTGCTTGCCCGTACCGGCCTGCTGCAGATCGATTCCGTCAGCGCCGTGGTGCGCGCCCACTATATGCCGCTCTATTCGCGGCTTGGCCCCTACAAGCTGGCGCTGCTCGACGACGCCGCCGTAACGCGCAAGCGCATGGTCTTCGAATATTGGGCGCACGAAGCCTCCTTCTTGCCGGTCGAGACCTATCCGCTGATGCGCTGGCGCATGCAGCGGGCCGAGTGCGGCGACGAAATGTACAGCGGACTGGCCAAATGGGGCCGCGAGCACGCCGCCTATATCGAAGACATCTATCGTGAGGTCGCCGAACGAGGCCCGATCGCGGCGTCGGCTTTCGAAGGGCAGAAGGGTTCGGGCGGCTGGTGGGGCTGGAGCCATGCCAAGCACGCCTTCGAATGGCTGTTCTGGGCCGGCCGCATCACCACGGCGCATCGCCGCGGCTTCGAACGGTTCTACGATCTGCCGGAGCGCGTGCTGCCGCCAACAATACTGAGTCTGCCAACGCCCTCCCCCGAAGACGCTCACCGCGAATTGCTGCGCATCTCGGCCCGCGCCCACGGCATCGCCACGGCAGGCGACCTGCGCGACTATTTCCGCCTCTCGCCCGCCGACATCAAGGGCCGCATCGAGGAGCTGGTCGAGGCCGGCGAGCTGTTGCCGGTGAGCGTCGACGGCTGGAACAAAACAGCCTATCTCCACAAGGACGCCCGTTTGCCGCGCAGGATCGAGGCGCGCGCCTTGCTCGCGCCGTTCGATCCTGTCGTCTTCGAGCGGTCGCGCACCGAGCGGTTGTTCAACTTCCACTACCGCATCGAGATCTACACGCCGGCCGAAAAGCGCCGGTATGGCTATTATGTGCTGCCATTCCTGCTCGGCGACAGCATCGTCGGGCGCGTTGACCTCAGGGCCGACCGTCCGGCCGGCGTATTGCGCGTCCATGCCGCCTATGCGGAGCCCGGCGCCCCGCCACAAACCGCTGCCGAACTCTTCAAGGAATTGAGGCAGATGCAGGGCTGGCTCGGCCTGGAACGCATCGAGGTGACCGCTGCCGGCGATTTGGGCCGGCCGCTCGCGGATATCGCCGCGCCATAGACGTGCGTTGACACAACTGCCTCCACAAGCCTAAATCCGTTCCAGACGGTCCCCTGCCCGCAACGGCAGGGGCCAAGAGGGAATGCGGTGCGAAATCTCGATTTCAAATCCGCGGCTGTCCCCGCAACTGTAAGCGACGAGCCAAGGCCGAAAACCACTGGGATATTCCCGGGAAGGCGGCACCCAGGCGATGACCCGCGAGCCAGGAGACCTGCCGTCTAGGACCTAAGAATCCGATCGCCTGGCGGGTTTTCCGGGCAAGGAGCCTGATTTGGAACGCGACAGCAGTTTTCCGGCTGAGACAGCGGATTTATTGTCCGGCCATGATGATTCCCCGGCCGGCGTTACCGTCATCGTCTGCTCGTCCTGCCGTGACGAGACCGGTTCGGACGCTCATCCGCGCGCCGGCGAACTGCTCGCAGAGGACACGCGCCGCGCTGCTTCCAGCGAAAACATCAAAATCCGCACCGTCGAATGCCTCGGCAATTGCAAGCGCCGGCTCAGCGCGGCCATGCTGCGCGACGGCTGCTGGAGTTACGTCTTCGGTGATCTGACCACGACCAGCGGCGCCGATCTCGTCACCGGGGCAAAGCTGTTCGCCACCTCGACGGATGGGCTCATTCCATGGCGCGGCCGTCCCGATTGCCTGAAGCGCGGCCTGGTTGCCCGCATCCCTCCCCTTGACCTTTTGAAGGACCTGACATGACCGCTGCCTCCCTTTCGCGCGTTCCCTGCACCGTGGTCACCGGCTTTCTCGGCGCCGGCAAGACGACGTTGATCCGCCATTTGCTCGAAAACGCCAAAGGCAAGCGCCTGGCCATCATCGTCAACGAGTTCGGCGACATCGGCATCGACGGCGAGATCCTGAAGGGCTGCGGCATCGACACCTGCCCCGAGGAAAACATCGTCGAGCTGGCCAATGGTTGCATCTGCTGCACCGTCGCCGATGATTTCGTCCCGGCGCTGGACCAGATCCTGTCGCTGACGCCGAGGGTCGACCACATCCTGGTCGAGACATCCGGCCTCGCTTTGCCCAAGCCGCTGGTCCAGGCCTTCCAGTGGCCGTCGGTGAAAAGCCGCGTGACGGTGGACGGCGTCATTGCCGTGGTCGACGGACCGGCGCTGGCTGATGGCCGCGTAGCCAACGACATGGACGCCCTGCAGGCGCAGCGGGCGCAGGACGAGACGCTCGACCATGACGATCCGGTCGAGGAAGTGTTCGAAGACCAGCTCGCCTGCGCCGACCTGATCATCCTATCGAAGAGCGACCTGATGGACGCAGCCGGCTCGGCCCGTGCCAATGCCGTCATCGGCAAGCACGTTGCGCGGGCGGTGAAGATCGTACCGACTTCGCAAGGCAAGGTCGACCCTTCGGTGCTGCTCGGCCTCGGCCTCGCCGTCGAGGACGACATCGAGAACCGCAAGACCCACCACGACGACGAGCTCGACCACGAACATGACGATTTTGACTCGTTCGTCATCGACATCGCATCTGTGTCCAACCCGGACGAGCTCGCACAACGCGTCGCCACGGCGGCGGAGGAAGAAAACGTGTTGCGCGTCAAGGGTTTCGTCGAAGTCGGCGGCAAGCCGATGCGGCTCCTGCTGCAGGCCGTCGGTCCGCGCGTCAACCACTATTACGACCGCGCCTGGACCGCTGAAGACGACCGCCGCTCGCGCCTCGTCGTCATCGGCCTGAAAGGGCTGAACCGCCCGGCCATCGAGCGTATCCTCGCCGGCTGATCCCAGGTACGAGCCGCGATGCACATCCTCACCACCACATCCGCCTCGCTCGACGATCTCGCCGAGCCTGTCGATCTCAGGCAAACGCCTGCGGATGTCGTGGCGCTGTCCTTCACCGACAGCGACCTAGCCGGGCTGGCGGCGGCGTGGAAGGCAGATGCGCACCGCCTGCCGTCGATGCGGCTCGCCGCCTTGCGCGACCTGCGCCATCCGATGTCCGTCGACCTGTGGATCGACAGCGTCGCCCGCCACGCCAAGGTCATTCTGGTCCGCATCCTCGGCGGCTATGACTGGTGGCGCTATGGCTGCGACCAGCTCGCCGTTATCGCGCGAAATCGCGATATCAAGCTGGCGCTGCTGCCGGGCGAGAGCCACGACGAGGATTTGCGGCTGATCGAAGGCTCGACGCTGCCGCGCGAGGAGTTGGACGGCCTGCTTGGCTATTTCCGCGAGGGCGGGCCGGCAAATATGACGGCGCTGGTGCAGAGGCTGGCAAGTCTCGCTGGATCGGGTGCGGCGGTAGCCGAACCTGTCAGTGTGCCAAAGGCGGGATTTTACGAGCCGGGACTGGGGGTCGTAGAACGCGGCGTCCCCCTCCCCCTCGGGGGGAGGGTCAGGCCGCAGGCCGGGGGTGGGGTCCTCTCCGAAGCGCGCCTGCACGAAACGTCGCGCACTGCCGTGACGACCCCACCCGGCCCTGCGGGTCCCCTCGAGGGTGAGGGGGACGTCGTGCCAATTCTCTTCTACCGTTCGATGCTGCTCGCGGCCGATGTCGCGCCCATCGACGCGCTTTTCGAAGCCCTGCGCCACCGCGGCATGGCTCCCGTGCCTATGTTCGTCTCCAGCCTCAAGGACCCGGCGTCGCTCGCCTTTGTCGCAACCGCGCTCGCAACCTTGAAGCCTGCCGCCATCATCACCGCCACAGCTTTCGCCTCGGGTGCCGAGCCCGGCGTTGAAACCCTGTTCGACCGCGCCGGCGTGCCGGTGTTCCAGGTCATCGTCGCAACCACCCGCCGCGACATCTGGCAAACCAATCAGCGCGGCCTGACGCCCGCCGACCTTGCCATGCATGTCGTCCTGCCCGAGCTCGACGGCCGCATCCTGGCCGGCGCCATTTCATTCAAGGGCGAAAGCGAAACCGACCCGGCGCTGGCCTTCCGCGCCTTCGCCAACCGGCCTGAGCCCGACCGCGTGGCGCAAGTGGCGAACCGTGTCGAGGCCTTCGTGCGCCTGCAGCGGACGCCGCGTGCGGAGCGCAAGCTCGCCATCCTGATCCCCGACTATCCGAGCGCCCCCGGTCGCACCGGCTACGCGGTTGGTCTCGACGTGCCGTCCAGCGTCCTGGCAATGCTGCACGACCTCAGCGAACAGGGCTACGCCGTTGAAAGCATTCCGCAAACGCCGCGCGAGTTGCTGGAGACGCTGGAAAAGGGCGGCCATGGGCTGGCATTGAAGGAGTATTTGACCTTCTCGACGGAATTGCCGCCGTCGGCCATCGCTGCGGTGGAAGCCGCATGGGGAAATCCAGAAGATGAGACAGGTTTGTGCGAGGCACCCCCCTCTGTCCTGCCGGACATCTCCCCCTCAAGGGGGGAGATTGGCAGTTCCGCCACCGGCTCTCCCTTAAGGCCCTCGGTAATTGGCGAAAGTAGAGACAACAGCGCAATCTCCCCCCTTGAGGGGGAGATGTCCGGCAGGACAGAGGGGGGCGCGACAGAACGCCAACCTTCGCTGCTGGTCAGCGAAAAACAATTCGCCTTCCGCACAGCCATCTTCGGCAACGTCACCGTGGCACTCGCCCCTGACCGCGGGCGCTCAGCCGACCGCCGCGCCGACTATCACGACCCGACGCTGCCGCCGCGCCATGCGCTGGTCGCCTTTGGGCTCTGGCTGCGCAAGTCGCTCGGCATCCATGCAATTGTCCATGTCGGCGCCCATGGCACGCTGGAGTGGCTGCCCGGCAAGACCGTGGCGCTCAGCGAACACTGCTTTCCCGAGATAGTCACCGGTCCCCTGCCCGTCATCTATCCCTTCATCGTCTCCAACCCGGGAGAGGCAGCGCAGGCCAAGCGGCGCATTGCCGCCGTCACGCTCGGCCATCTGCCGCCGCCGCTGACCGGCGCCGGGCTGGACGAAAACCAGCACAGGCTTGAACGACTGGTTGACGAATATGCCCAGGCCGACGGGCTCGACCGCCGCCGCCGCGACCGCCTGGCGAAGCTGATCGTCGAGACGGCGGAAAAGACCGGCCTCGCCTCAGAGGCAGGCGTCGCCAGGACCGATGCGGCCGACGAGGCTTTGCGCCGCATCGACGCCTGGCTCTGCGATCTCAAGGATTTCGCCATCAAGGACGGCCTGCACATTTACGGCCGCTCGCCGGAAGGCGAGGCTGATCCGTTGTGGCGGCAAAGCGCGGCAGCTGAAAAAACCGCGCTGCTTGCCGCCCTCGACGGCCGCCACGTCGCTGCCGGTCCGGCCGGTGCGCCGGCGCGTGGCCGGAGCGATGTGCTGCCGACCGGCCGTAATTTGTTTACCGCCGACCCGCGTACCATGCCGACGCCGACCGCCTATGATCTGGGCAAGATGGCAGCGGAAGAAGTGGTCCGCAGCTACATGCAATCGCATGGCGACTGGCCGCGCTCGCTGGTCATCGACCTGTGGGGCTCGGCCTCGCTGCGCACCGGCGGTGAGGAGATCGCGCAAGGACTGGCGCTGATGGGCTGCCGGCCGCAATGGGATTCCGCCACCGGCCGCATTACCGGCATAGACGTGCTGCCGCCGGCAACACTCGGCCGTCCGCGCATCGATGTCACCTGGCGCATATCGGGCCTGTTCCGCGACATGTTCCCGACCCAGATCGCGCTGATCGACGCCGCGGCCAACGCGGTGGCGACCCGCGACGAGGACGATTCGGAAAACCCGCTCGCCGCTAGGACCCGCATCGACGGCAAGATCAGCCCGCGCATTTTCGGCACCTCGCCGGGCACTTACGGCGCGGGCATCGAGGACTTGTTGTCGAGCGGCGACTGGGCCGCGCGCGAAGAGATCGGCCGCACGTATCTCGCCGCCACCTCGCACGCCTATGGCGGCTCCGAGGGCGAAGGCATTTCGGCGCCCGGCGCTTTTGAGGGCCGCCTCGCCGAGGCCGACCTTCTGGTTCATACCGGCGACGACCCCGGCCGCGACATCCTCGAAGGCTCGGCCGACGTCGCCTTCATCGGCGGCTTTTCGGCAGCGCTTGCCGCGCTCGGCAAGAACGCCGACGTGATCGTGCTCGACACCACGGACCCGCAAAGACCGAAGCCGCGCTCGATGAGGGAGGCCGTGTCGCGCGTCGTGCGGGCACGCGCGGTCAACCCGCGCTTCATCGCCGGCCAGATGCGTCATGGCCCGCGCGGCGCCTCGGAATTCGCCGAGACGGTCGACCGGCTGGTCGGCTTTGCTGAGACTACCCATGCCATATCGGGCACGCTGATCGAGGCGATGCACGACGCCTATCTTGGCGACCCCGTGGTGCGCGCCTTCATCCTGCGCGAGAACCCGGCGGCGGCAAAGGTGATTGCCGAGCGTTTGCTGTCGGCACGGCGGCGCGGGCTCTGGCATCCGCTGCGCAATTCGATCGATGACGATCTCACCGCACTGATTGCCGAAGCGCAAGCTCTGGGAGTGGCGGCATGAACGCTTTCTCGCGCCGTGGCGCCTGCCCTGCCTTGTCCGCGCCGATGCAGACCGGCGACGGGCTGCTGGTGCGGCTCAATCCGGTCGCTGGAGGACTGTTGCCGAAATCGTTGATCGGACTCTGCGAATCCGCCTTGCGCCATGGCAACGGTATCATGGAAGTGACCGCCCGCGGCAGCCTGCAGATCCGCGGCCTGACGCCGGCAAGCGCGCGGCTGCTGGCGATGGAGGTCGATGTGCTCGGCATCGCGGTGCGCACCGGCGTGCCGGTCGAGACCGGCCCGCTGGCCGGGCTCGACCAGGAGGAGATAGCCGACCCGCGCCCAATGGCGCAGCGGATTCGGGCGGCAATTGAGGACGCCGGTGTTACGCAACGCCTTGGCCCGAAGGTGTCGGTGATTGTTGACGGCCGCGGGCAACTGACGATGGATGCGGTTACGGCCGATGTCAGGCTGGTCGGGGTGCGGGCCGCCGACGGAATTAAGTGGCGGGTATCGCTCGCCGGAGATGCGCAGGGTGCCACGCCGCTGGCGATGTCCGAGGAAGATGCGGCTTGTGACATCGCCGTCGCCATTCTCAGGATGGTTGCCGAAAAGGGCCGCGATGCCCATGCGCGGGATTTGACGGCGAGGCAGCTGAGATCTCTCGCAAGTTGGCGATCCGTCGCGCCCCCCTCTGTCCTGCCGGACATCTCCCCCACAAGGGGGGAGATCGGCAGCTTCGCCGGCGGCTTCCCCCCAGCACCTTCGGCGATTGGCGAAATCGGAGACGAAGGCGCAATCTCCCCCCTAGAGGGGGAGATGTCCGGCAGGACAGAGGGGGGCGCGAAGGATCGCCGGCCCATCGGAGTTTTCGATCTGGCAGCCGGCAGTACCTCCCTCGGCATCGGTCTGCCGTTCGGCAGCATACCAGCGCAAAAACTTATCAATCTCACCCAATACGCCCTCACCCTCGGCACCACCGAAATCCGCCTGGCGCCGGGTCGCGCGCTGCTTTTGCTTGGCCTCTCCCCAGCCGCATGTCTTTCACTCCAGAAAACCGCCGCAGCCCTCGGCTTTGTCACCGACGGAGCCGATCCGCGCACCAGGATCGCCACCTGCCCCGGCGCACCCGCCTGCGCCTCCGGCCGGATCGCCACCCGCGACATCGCCGAGATCATCGCTACAGAAAACCGCGACATCCTTGATTCCTCGCTGACGCTGCACATCTCCGGCTGCGCCAAGGGCTGTGCCCATCCCGGTCCGGCGGCGCTGACCCTGGTCGGTGGCGAAAACGGAGCCGGACTTGTCGTGGACGGGACGGCAAAGGCATTGCCCGCCGGATACAGGCCGGGCTACGACGCCGCGCACGGCATCGGCCGCGTTGCAGCGGCGATCCGCAGCGCACGACATTCCGGCGAGACTGCTGCCGCCTGCCTGGCAAGGCTCGGCGCGGCCGGCATCACCGAAATCTACCGACAGGAATGAGCATGCCCGCCCAGAACGCCTACGACTACATCCATGATGGCACGGCGATCTACGAGCGCTCCTTCGCCATTATCCGCGCCGAGGCCGACCTTTCGCGCTTTTCCGAAGGCGAGGCCGAAATCGCTATCCGCATGATCCACGCCTGCGGCCAGGTCGATGCTTGCAGGCACTTCGTTTTCTCGAGCGATTTCGTCGCCGCCGCGCGCACGGCGCTGGCGGCCGGCGCGCCGATCTTCTGCGATGCGCAGATGGTCTCGCATGGCGTCACGCGCGCCCGGCTGCCGGCCGGCAATGAGGTGATCTGCACGCTGCGCGATCCGCGGACCGCCGACATCGCGAAAAAGATCGGCAACACCCGCTCGGCCGCCGCGATCGACCTGTGGGGCGAGCGCATGGCCGGTTCGGTCGTCGCCATCGGCAATGCGCCGACAGCCCTTTTCTATCTGCTGGAAAAGCTGCGCGACGGCGCGCCGAAGCCGGCGGCGATCATCGGCATGCCGGTCGGGTTTGTCGGTGCCGCCGAATCGAAGGATGCGCTGGCCGAAAATTCCTATGGCGTGCCTTACGCCATCGTGCGCGGCCGGCTGGGCGGCAGCGCCATGACCGCCGCCGCACTCAATGCATTGGCGAGGCCGGGCCTATGAATGCGATTGCAAAAGGCAGGCTTGTCGGCGTCGGCACCGGACCCGGCGACCCGGAACTCTTGACGCTGAAGGCAGTGCGCGCGCTGGCCGCGGCCGATGTCGTCGCGCATTTCGCCAAGCGCGGCAACAACAGCAACGCCCGCGCCATTGTCGGCGCGCATTTTCGCCCTGATCTGATCGAACTGCCGCTGCTCTATCCGGTGACGACCGAAATCGACAAGGACCACAGCGATTACCGGTCGCAGATAACGGATTTCTACGAGCAGTCGGCCGAAAAGGTCGCCGAGCACCTCAGCGCCGGCAGGATGGTCGCGGTGCTCTCGGAGGGCGATCCGCTTTTCTACGGCTCCTATATGCATCTTCATGTCCGGCTGGCGCACCGCTTTCCGAGCGAAGTCATTCCCGGCGTCACCGCCATGTCCGGCTGCTGGTCGGCGACCGGCCTGCCGATCGTCCAGGGCGACGACGTGCTGACGGTGCTGCCGGGCACCATGAGCGAATTCGAGCTGACGCGTCGCCTCGCCGATACCGACGCTGCGGTGATCATGAAGGTCGGCCGCAACCTGCCCAAGATCAGGCGCGCACTGGAGGCCACCGACAAGCTGGCGCGGGCCATCTATGTCGAGCGCGGCACCATGCCGGGCGGCGTCTCGATGCGGCTGGCCGATAAAAAGGACGACCAGGCGCCTTATTTCGCCATCGTGCTGGTGGCAGGCTGGTCGGGCCGGCCAAGCGCATTGAAAGCCGAAGCATGAGCGGCCGCCTCACTGTCATCGGCCTCGGGCCCGGCAACGCCGACCAGGTGACGCCGGAGGCAAGCCGCGCCGTTGCCGAGGCAAAATTCTTCTACGGCTATAAACCCTATCTCGACCGGCTCGATCTGCGCCCCGACCAGATTCGCGTCGCTTCCGACAATCGCGAGGAACTCGCGCGCTCCAGGGACGCGCTGCTGAAGGCTGTGGAAGGCCACGATGTCGCCGTCGTGTCGGGCGGCGATCCCGGCGTCTTCGCCATGGCCGCGGCCGTCTGCGAGGCGATCGAGGCGGGCCCGCCCGAATGGCGCGCGGTCGACATCGCTATCGTGCCCGGTATCACCGCCATGCTCGCCGTCGCCGCCCGCATCGGCGCGCCGCTCGGCCATGATTTCTGCGCCATCTCCCTGTCCGACAATCTGAAGCCGTGGGATCTGATCGAGCTACGCCTGCTGGCGGCAGCCGGCGCTGGCTTCGTAATCGCGCTCTACAACCCGATCAGCAAGGCGCGCCCATGGCAGCTAGGCCGCGCCTTCGAATGCCTTGCTGCGATCCTGCCCGGCACCACGCCGGTGATCTTCGGCCGTGCCGCCGGCCGTCCCGACGAGCGCATCGAGGTTTTTCTGCTGGCCGACGCCGATGCCGCGAAGGCCGACATGTCGACCTGCATCATCATCGGCTCGCCGGAAACCAGGATCATCAAGCGGGGTGACAAGGCCGCGCTGGTCTACACGCCGCGTTCGGCAGCGGGCCCAAGAACATGACCGACCAGAAAATGATCGACCATCGCGGCAAGAGATTCGACGGTCTCAGCCGACGTGACGTCCGGCAGCGCCGGCCTGCGGATCATCACCACCTCGATTCCCAGCGCTCGCGCCGCCGCGATCTTGCCGTAGGTCGCCTCGCCGCCGCTGTTTTTGGAAACAACGACTTCGATGTGGTGTTGCAGAAGCAGTGCATGTTCGTCGACTTCCCGAAACGGCCCGCGCGCCAAGAGATAGGTCGCATCGGGCACAGCGAGCCTGGGCTCGACCGGGTCGACACTGCGGATGAGATAATGATGCTGGGGAGCGGTCTTGAAGGCAGCGACCTCCTGTCGCCCGAGCGCCAGGAACACGCGGCGCGGCACCGATCCCAGAGCCGTCACCGCGCTGGCAACGGTGTCGACCAACATCCAGCGATCACCTTCGACCGCCTCCCATCCGGGACGCCTGAGCGCAACGATAGGCACGCCGGTCATGCGCGCTGCTTCCGCCGCATTGGCAGAGATTCGCGCCGCATAGGGATGCGTGGCGTCGATCAGCAGGTCGATCTTGTTCTGGCGGAGATACGCCGCCAGCCCGCCGGCACCGCCGAAGCCGCCGACCCGCACCGGCACCCCCTGCGCGGCCGGGTTTTCGGTGCGGCCGGCCAGCGACAGCATGACCGAAATATCCGCGCGCGCGGCCAGCTTTCCGGCCATTTGCCGGGCTTCCGTGGTTCCGCCGAGGATCAGAATGCGGTGGGTCGTCATGCCTGCTGAAGCTCCGCGCGGCGCCAAGCTCACCTCAAAGTGGCTCACGATCATCGGCATCGGCGAGGACGGTGTAGCGGGTCTCGGCGACGAGGCCAAGCGGTTGATCGCGGAGGCCGAATTCGTCTTCGGCGGCAAGCGCCACCTTGCCCTCGTCGCGTCGCTCGCCAAAGGTGAAGCGCGCGCCTGGCCGACACCTTTCGATGCCGAGATGCGCGACGTGCTGGCGCTCTCCGGCAGACGCGTCTGCGTGCTGGCCTCCGGCGATCCCCTCTACCACGGTGTCGGCGTCACCCTCGCCCGCAAGGTCGCGGCAGAGGGTATGCGGGTGATCCCCGCGCCCTCGGCCTTTTCGCTGGCCGCCTCACGCCTGGGCTGGGCGCTGCAGGACGTCGAGACCATTTCGCTGCATGGCCGCTCGCTCGACCTGATCCGGCCGTTGCTGCATCCTTGCACCCGCATTCTCGCGCTGACCTCGGACAGCGATGCACCGGGAGCGATTGCCCGTCTCATGACCGAACTTGGCTTCGGCGCTTCGCGGTTGATGGTGCTGGAGGCGCTGGGTGGGCCGAACGAAAGCCTGCGCTCGGCGAGCGCCGGCACTTTCGACCTCGAAAAGATCAACTCGCTCAACGTGCTCGCGATCGAAGTTGAATCGACTTCGCAAGCACGCATCCTGCCGCTGACACCGGGACTAGCCGATCATTTGTTCGAGCATGACGGCCAGATCACCAAGCGCGAAGTGCGCGCCGTCACCCTGTCCGCTCTCGCGCCAAGACGCGGCGAACTGCTGTGGGACATCGGCGCCGGATCGGGCTCCATTGGCATCGAATGGATGCTGGCCCATCCCTCCATGCGCGCCATTGCCGTCGAGGCCGATCCGGCCCGCGCCGCGCGCATCCGACGCAACGCCGCGGCTTGCGGCGTTCCCGGTCTCACCGTCGTCGAAGGTTCGGCACCGCAAGCTCTTGCCGGGCTGGAGACGCCGGCGGCGATCTTTATCGGCGGCGGCGGCAGCGATGCCGGCGTGCTGGAGGGAGCCATCGATGCCTTGCCTGCCGGCGGCCGCCTCGTCGCCAATGCGGTGACCCTGGAGATGGAGGCGCTGCTGCTTTCCCGTCACGCCGCGCTCGGCGGCCAGCTCACCCGCATCGCTGTATCCCCTGCTTCGCCGGTCGGTTCGATGCAGGCGTGGCGGCCGGCCATGCCGGTTACCCAATGGAGCTGGGTGAAGCCATGATGGTCGCGGGCATCGGCAGCCGCACAGGCGTCAGCGCGCGCGACGTGCTTGCCGCGGTAGAAACCGCCCTGGAAGCGCACGGGCTTGCCCTGCCCGCGCTTTCAGCCCTCGCGACCGCGTCTCTCAAGCAGGATGAAGCGGCAATCTTCGCCGCCGGACGCGAACTCCGCCTTCCGGTGATCGTCGTCGAGCAGGATGAACTCAAAGCCGCATCTACGACCAGCCTTTCCGACCTATCGCAGGAGCATGCCGGCACGCCGTCGGTTTCCGAAGCCTCGGCGCTTGCCGCCGCCGGCAAAGGCGCAAAACTGCTCGGGCCGCGCACCGTGCTCGGTGCTGTCACTTGCGCCATCGCCATCAGCGGAGAGGCGGCATGACCGTTCACTTCATCGGTGCCGGCCCGGGTGCTGCCGACCTCATCACCTTGCGCGGCAGCCGCCTGCTCGGCAGTTGTCCCGTCTGCCTCTATGCCGGATCGATCGTCGCGCCGGAGCTGTTGCAGCACTGCGCGCCCGGAACGAGGTTGATCGACACCGCGCCGATGTCGCTCGACGAGATCGAGGCCGAATATCTGGCCGCCCACGCGGCCGGCCATGATGTCGCCCGCCTGCATTCCGGTGATCTGTCGGTCTGGAGCGCCGTTGCCGAGCAGATCCGCCGGCTGGAAAAGCACGGCATTCCTTATACGCTGACGCCGGGCGTGCCGTCCTTCGCCGCTGCGGCGGCAGCGCTGCGCCGCGAGCTGACCATTCCAGAAGTCGCGCAAAGCCTGGTGCTGACCCGCATCTCCGGCCGCGCCTCGAAAATGCCGCCCGGCGAAACGCTGGCCGGCTTCGGCCGCACCGGCGCCACGCTGGCCATCCACCTTGCCATCCACGCCATCGACCGCGTCGTCGCCGAGCTGACGCCGCATTACGGCGCCGACTGCCCGGTCGCGGTCGTCTTCCGAGCCTCCTGGCCGGACGAGCGCGTGCTGACCGGCACGCTGGCCACCATCGAGGCGCAATTGGCCGCCGATCCGATGGAACGCACGGCAATCATCTTCGTCGGCCGCTCGCTGGCGGCCGAGGGCTTTGGCGAAAGTTCACTGTATGACGCGCACTACCAGCGGCGCTTTCGCGGACGGGACGGATTGTGAGCGGCAGCAATAGAAACACTACGGTCGAGCAGGCGCTCACCCGGCTCAACTTCAAGCCGCGCCAGCTGGAGCCCGGTCATGTCTGGCTGGCCGGTGCCGGCCCTGGCGATCCCGGCTGCCTGACGCTGGAAGTGCTGGCCGCCCTCGGACAGTGCGACGCGCTGGTTTATGACGCGCTGGTCTCGCCAGAAGTCGTCGCCGTCGCCGAGGGCGCGGAACTGTTCTATGCCGGCAAACGCGGCGGCAAGCCGTCGATGAAGCAGGACGACATCACCGCTCTGCTGGTCCGGCTGGCGCGCGCGGGCCGGCGCGTCGTCAGGCTGAAGGGCGGCGACCCCTATATTTTCGGGCGTGGCGGCGAAGAGGCGCTGGCGCTGGCCGGGGAAACTATCCCGTTCCGCATCCTGCCTGGCCTGACGTCCGGCCTCAGCGCGCTGGCCGCGACCGGCATTCCCGGCACCATGCGCGGCATCAACAAGGCGCTGATCCTGGCGACCGGCCATGCCGCCGGCACCGATGATGATCTCGACTGGGCGGCAATCGCTCGCACCGGCCAGCCGGTGGTCATCTATATGGGTATGGCCAACCTGCCGCTGATCGCCGTTTCGCTGCTCGAGGGCGGCCTGCCATCTTCGACGCCCGCCGCGGCCATCGTTGCCGCGACGACGCCGCAGGAGCGTATCGTCGTCGCCACGCTCGCGACGATTGCCGAGGAAACGGCCGCAGCCGGCTTGACCTCGCCGGCGCTGATCGTCGTCGGCGGGATCGTCGGGATGCGCGCGGCACTGGCGGGTGAGCCATGACCCGCGCCATCATCATCGGCGCGCCGCGCTCGGGCTCGGGCAAGACCAGCGTCACCATCGGCATTCTACGCGCCCTCGCCCGGCGCGGCCTGAAGGTGCGCGGCGCCAAATCCGGCCCGGACTATATCGATCCTGGCTTCCACACCGCAGCCACTGGCCTGTCCGGTGTCAATCTCGACAGCTGGGCAATGCCGCCCGCCCTGCTCAACGCACAGGCCGGCGAAGCGACCGAAGATGCCGATTTCATCTTCCTCGAAAGCGCCATGGGCCTGTTCGACGGGATCCCTGCTGCTCCAGGCCGTTCCGGCTCGGCTGCCGACCTTGCCCGGCTTTACAGCCTGCCGGTGCTGCTGGTGCTCGACGTCTCCGGACAGTCGACCACGGTGGCGGCCGTCGCCAAGGGTTTTGCCACTTACGATCCGGATGTGCGCATGGCCGGGGTCGTGCTCAACCGGCTGGGCAGCGAGCGCCACCGCCGGCTATGCGGCGATGCCATCGAGGCACTCGGCCTGCCTGTCGTCGGTGCCATCCTGCGCGATCCCTCGCTCAACCTGCCCGAGCGCCATCTCGGCCTCGTCCAGGCCGGCGAATATGAGAATCTGATGGCGCATCTCGACCGGCTGGCCGACATGGTCGAGCGCTCGCTCGACCTTGACGCCATTATGGCGCTGGCGGCGCCATTCACGCCCGCGCCGGGCAATTTCGGCGATGCGCTGCCTCCCCCCGGCCAGCGCATTGCACTCGCCGAGGACGCCGCCTTCACCTTCCTCTATCCGCATGTCGCCATGCATTGGCGCAAGGCCGGCGCCGAAATCGTGCCGTTCTCGCCGCTCACCGATGAGGCGCCAGGCGACGATTGCGATGTCTGCTGGCTGCCCGGCGGCTATCCCGAGCTTCATGCCGGCCGCCTCGCGGCCGCGGCGAATTTCAGGGCCGGCATGGCGCGGTTCGCCGCCACGCGGCCGGTGCATGGCGAGTGCGGCGGCTTCATGGTGTTGGGCGAAGCGCTCGAGGACGCGTCGGGCGAGACGCATCGGATGCTCGGCCTCCTCGGCCATTCGACCAGCTTCGCCAAGCGCAAGATGAATCTCGGCTACCGCGAGGCGCGGCTGCGCTCCGGCTGTCCGCTCGGCGGCCAAGGCACGCTGATCCGCGGCCATGAATTCCACTACGCGCAGATGATTGCGACCGGCAATGACGAGCCGCTGGCCGACCTCGCCGACGGACAAGGCAACCCGCTCGGCGCCTCCGGCTACCGGCGCGGCAATGTCAGCGGCACGTTCTTCCATGCCATTGCGAGGGGCGAGAGCATGATTCCGAAAAGTGGTAGCCGGTTTTCGGAATAGAATCATGCTCAACCTCCAGATCCCCTCGCAACAGCAAATTCTCGATGATATCGCGCTTTGCCTCATCTTCTTTACCCGGCTGCCGCTGCCGCGAGCCGACTTCCGTGGCCGCAGCCTTGCCGCTGCGATCTGGGCTGCACCCGTTGCCGGCCTCGCCGTCGCTGTTGTCGGTGGGCTGGTCTACGCCGTGGGCACAAGGCTCGGCCTTGCCACGGCTCCCGCTGCCGCATTGACCCTTGCCGCGATCCTGCTCGCCACCGGCTGCCTGCATGAGGACGGGCTTTCGGATGTCGCCGACGGTTTTGGCGGCGGCAAGACACGCGACAGAAAGCTGGAGATCATGCGCGACAGCCGCATCGGCGCCTATGGCGCCTGCGCGCTAGCGATCTCGCTGCTGATCCGCTGGAGCGTACTCTCTGGATTCGCCGGCCCGGCTCATGTCTTCTGGGCCCTCATTGCCGCGCATGCCGCTTCGCGCGGCCTGCTTGGCGCCTTCATGCACCTGCTGCCGCCATCCCGCAGCGACGGCCTTTCGGCCGAAGCGGGCACCGTCTCGGCTAAAACAGCTGGCATCGGTGCCGTACTCGGTGCGGTCGCGCTGCTGGCGCTTGGGTTCGGCGCTGCCGTTTTCGCGATCATCCTGCTCGGTCTGTTATTCGCCGCCTTCCGCGCGCTTTGCCTGAACCAGGTCGGCGGCCAGACCGGCGACACCGTCGGCGCCCTTCAGCAGCTGGGCGAGATCGCCATCCTGCTCGTCGCTTCCGTTTCCCTTTCCTGACTCTGTTTCGGAGATTTTGCCCCCATGCCTTTCAAATCGCTCGATGAACTGCGCGCCGCCTGCCTCGACCTGCCCACTGGCAGCGATGCCGCCGCAAATGCCGTCGCCCGGCGCCAGGACATGCTGACCAAGCCGCAAGGCAGCCTCGGCCGGCTGGAGACAGTAGCCGCCTGGCTGGCGCGCTGGCAGGGCCGCGACATGCCAAAGCTCGACCGCGTCAAGGTTTTCGTCTTTGCCGGCAACCACGGCGTCACCGCGCAAGGCGTGTCGGCCTTCCCGTCGGAGGTCACCGTGCAGATGGTGGCGAATTTCGCCGGTGGGGGTGCTGCCATCAACCAGCTTGCCCGCATTGCCGGCGCCGAACTCGACGTCATCCCGCTCGACCTCGACCGCCCGACCGGCGACTTCACGCAAGAGCCGGCGATGGACGACGAGGCCTTCCTCGCCGCCGTCTCCGCGGGCTACGACGCGATCAGCAGGGAACTCGACCTTGTCTGCTTCGGCGAAATGGGCATCGGCAACACCACGCCGGCGGCGGCCATCTCGACCGCGCTGTTCGGCGGCGGCGCGGAGCGATGGACAGGGCGTGGCACCGGCGTCGACGACGCCGGCCTCGTGCGCAAGATCGTCGCCATTGAGGCCGGCCTGAAGCGCCACGCCCCGGCGCTAGCCGACCCCCTGAAAGTAGCGGCAGCCCTCGGCGGCCGCGAGCTCGCGGCGATCCTTGGTGCGACGCTGGCGGCGCGCCATCTCGGCGTGCCGGTATTGCTCGACGGCTTCGTCTGCACCGCCGCCGCCGCACCCTTGGCGAGATTGCACTCTGCCGGCCTCGCTCACACACTGGCCGCTCACGTCTCTGCTGAATCCGGCCATCGCCGGCTGCTGGAGGCACTCGGCCTGCCGCCCTTGCTCGACCTCGGCATGCGGCTCGGCGAAGGCTCCGGCGCCTGCCTCGCGGTCAACATCGTCCGCTCGGCATTGGAATGCCACGCCCGCATGGCAAGCTTTGCAGAGGCTGGGGTCTCGGAGAAGTAAGGCGGAGCCAAGCGCGGATCGCGTTGATGAACAAACGCTCACAGATCTTCGGAGACCCCAAACAGGGGCTTCGCGATATTCTTGCTCGGATCATCAGAGATTTCGACAGCAAGAGCGGCGCTTTTGCCGGGCTGAAATACAATTCGCCGTGGATACTCGCCACCGAGGATTGGGCAGAGCGATCGGGCCATACGGTCGAAGAGCTATGCGAGATGATTTCTCAATGGCGAATCTCAATCTTTTCTGGCGAGCAGACAGACCCGAGAATCGTTCAGATTTTTGAAGATCTTCGCAGCGCCGCGGAAGATTGGCGAACCGAGACAGACTACATCGATCCACCCCTTCCCTACGATCCTGAAGAGGCAAAATTCCCCAATCGCAAAGAACTGAAAGCGCATACCCTCAGGGCTTGGGATTCTTTGGGATTATCGACGCAATGGCATCACTACGATGCCCGAGACCTTAGTTTTAGCGGAATTATCGAAGATATATTTGGTCACGAAATTAGATTCTCGATGACCTTCAAGCTGGCATATGGTGGTCCCATAAGGTTGTTCTTCCAATTCCTTACTATTCTGAAGGCGATCCGAGACATCTAGACCTCTTTATGCTTTCAGGCTGTTTTGTCTGTCAGGAACCTCCGTTTGCCCGAAGCACCCGACCTTAAATGGACCGTCGGTAAAAGCAGGACAAACTTCGATGCCGTCGACGGCGTCTTGGCCATAGTGCGGGCGATCCTCAGCTGTCTGCGGCCGACTATCCAATAGCGGCTGCATAAATGCGGCCACCCGATAGCGGCGAAACATCCCGCTTTCTAGGTCTTTCCACCAATTTTCTGAAAAATTTGGTGGGTGCGCACAGGATTGAACTGTGGACCCGCTGATTAAGAGTCAGCTGCTCTACCAACTGAGCTACGCACCCACTCGGCCGGCAAAACCGGCGTTGGCGGGCATATAGCCGCCGATATCCGCCATGTCCAGCCCCGCGGGATTCATTTCCCGACAAATCGCCGAAGTGCCGCGCCCGTCAAACAAAAAGCCTGCCTTCAGCCACCTTCACCGCATGGCCGCCGATGCGGGCGGCCGCCAGTTTGCCGCCTTCGACATTCAGTTCGAGGCGAATGCGCGAAGGCCGGCCCATCTCCAGCCCCTGCTCGATCCACAGTTGTGAAACGCCGTCCGTCGGGCCGTCGAAATGCATGATCGCGCCGGCGAAGGCGGCCGCCGCTGAGCCGGTCGCCGGGTCTTCGTAGGACGGATTGCCGGGCACCATCATGCGGACATGGAAGGCGCTGTCGTGATGCACCGTCTCGCGGCAATAGACATAGGGGCTGGCGAAGGCCCATTCGCTCTTGCGTGGTGCGAGCTCCGACCAGGCCTGGTTGTCCAGCCTGATCCGGGCGGCCGCCTCCAGATTGGCGACGGGGATGGTCACGTAGGGCACGCCCGCCGACCAGAACGAAACGCGGTGGTTCTCGAAGCCGATCTCGTGCGGCCCAAGGCCAAGGGCCGCGCCGATCGCCTCGGGATCGGCCGACAATGCCAGCTGCGCCGGCAGTTTCGCCAGGTCGAACTCGGCAAAGGTCGAACCGTCGTGCTTGCTGACAGCGCAGCGCACCGGGCCAATATTCTCCTCGAGCACGAAGATGCCGGCGGCCTCTCCCGCAATTTCGGCGAGCGCTATCGCCGAGCCGACGGTTGGGTGGCCGGCGAACGGCATTTCATAATCGGGCGTGAAGATACGGATGCGGGCCCGGTGCTTCGGGTTGTCCGGCGGCAGCACGAAGACGGTTTCGGACAGGTTGAACTCGCGCGCCACCGCCTGCATCGTCGCAACGTCCAGCCCATCACAGTCGAGCACCACGGCCAGCGGATTGCCGGCCAGCCGGTTGGTGGTGAATACGTCGTAAAGCAAGTAATTCCGCGGCTGCATCTCAGTAAGTCCTCTGCCTCATTCCAAACATGAGCGAAATTTAATTTGAATTTTGAACCATAAGGCCTGATTTGTGCACCGATGGGATATCACTGAACATAGGGGTCCGGCGTGGACCAGATTGTCAATCTGCCAAAGACGGAATCCGCTTCCGCCATCGAGACGGCGCTCGGGCTCGACCACCAGGGCCTGAAGACAAAACGCCGTCGCGGTTGGGGTTACGCAGTGTTCGCACTGCTTGCCGTCGCCGCGAGTGTCGTCGGCTACCAGTGGTATGCGGGCTCGCCCGCCAAGATCGAGTATACCACGACACTGGCCGCCATGGCCGACCTTACCGTCGCCGTTTCGGCTACCGGCGCGCTGCAGCCTCTCACCCAGGTCGATATTTCCAGCGAACTCTCCGGCGTCGTCCGCTCGGTTTCGGTCAACGAGAACCAGCTGGTGAAGAAGGGCGATGTGCTGGCCGCGCTCGACACCGCAAAGCTGGAGGTGCAGATCGAGCGCGCCCAGGCCTCCGCCAAGGCAGCGGCGGCGAGCGTCGAGGACGCCACCGTGACCCTGGCCGAAAACGAAAAGGCGCTGGTGCGCGCGGCGCAACTGACCAAGCGCGGCATGGCGACGGACCAGTCGCTCGAAGCGGCAACCGCCACCCGCGACCGCTCGAAGGCGGCGCTTGATATCGCCAAAGCCAACCTCGACATGGCCAATGCCGATCTCAAGGCGCAACAGACGGATCTTGCCAAGAGTACCATCTACGCTCCGATCGACGGCATCATACTGACGCGCTCGGTCGACCCCGGCCAGACGGTCGCCTCCTCGCTGCAGGCGCCGGTGCTGTTCGTCATCGCCGCGGATTTGAAGAACATGGAATTGAAGGCTGCGGTCGACGAGGCCGATATCGGCGCCGTCAAACCCGGCCAGCATGCGCGCTTCACCGTCGACGCGTTCCCCGAACGGCCATTCGACGCCGAAATCCGCGACATTTCCTATGCCTCGGTCACCACCGACGGTGTCGTTACCTATGATGCAAGGCTCGACGTCGACAATAGCGAGCTTCTGTTGCGGCCCGGCATGACAGCCACCGTCTCGGTCGTCACCAAGCAGGCCAAGAACGTGCTCACCGTGCCATCGATCGCCTTCCGCTACCGGCCGGCGCAGACGGCGGAGCGCGGCTGGAGCCTCACCGACCTGTTCACCGGCCGCATGGGACGCCCCGGCGGCAACCGCCAGCACCAGGCGGCGGCGAAGCCCACCGACGGCTCGCGCACGCTCTACGTGCTGGAGAATGGGCGGCCGCATCCGGTCAACGTCAGGGTCGGCTCGACAGACGGAGAACTGACCGAGATCGTCTCCGGCCTGGAGGAAGGCGCGCAAGTCATTACCGCCTCGCAGCAGCGGAGCTGATCGTGGCATCGGGCGCGACCACCCTCATAGGCTTCGACAAGGTCTGGAAAAGCTATGGCCAGGGCGAAGCCCGGGTGCATGCGCTGGCCGGCGTCGACCTCGCCATCAGGCGCGGCGAATTCGTCGCCATTATGGGCCCGTCCGGTTCGGGCAAATCGACGGCCATGAACATCATTGGCTGCCTCGACACGCCGACCGCTGGGACCTACAGCTTCGAAGGCATCGACGCCGGCCGTCTCGATCGCAATCGCCGCGCCGTACTGCGCAACCTCTATGTCGGCTTCGTCTTCCAAGGCTACAACCTCTTGCCGCGCACCACGGCGGCGGAGAATGTCGAACTGCCGCTGATCTACCGCGGCGTTGGTGCCCGCGAGCGTCGCGGCCTTGCCATGCAGGCGCTTGCCGAGGTCGGCCTTGTCGGCCGCGAGCATCATACGCCAGCCGAGCTGTCCGGCGGCCAGCAGCAGCGCGTGGCGATCGCCCGCGCCATCGTCACCAGGCCGACGCTGCTCGTCGCCGACGAACCGACCGGCAATCTCGACACCGCACGCACGCACGAGATCATGGAACTCCTGATGCAGCTGAACAGCGAGCTCGGGCTGACTATCGCCATGGTCACGCACGAAGCCGATGTTGCCGGCTATGCGCAGCGCACGATCCGTTTCCTCGATGGCCATGTCGCCTTGGACACAGCCAATCTCGAGATGGCCTAGCCATGATCTGGGAAACCGTTCGCCTCTCGCTCCGCTCCATCCGCCGCAACGTGCTGCGCTCGTTCCTGACGCTGCTCGGCATCGTCATCGGCGTCGCCGCCGTCATCGCCATGCTGACCATCGGCTCGGGCACCACCGAGAAGGTCAAATCCGACATTTCCAAGCTCGGCAGCAATCTGCTCGTCATCCGTTCCGGCCGTCCGGCCGGGCCTGGCGGACCTGGAGGGCTCGATCAGGTCGTCCGACCTCTTGCCTACAAGGATCTCACCGCGCTTGCCGCGCATCTGGACGGCTCGCGCGCCATCTCGCCGGCGTCGCAAAAGCAGGTGCGCGTCATTTTCGGCACCGAAAGCCTGACCTCGGGCGTCACCGGAACCGACAGCGCCTATCTCGATGCCCGCGACTGGAAGCTGGTTTTGGGCCGCCCGTTCAGCGATTCGGAAACCCGCTCGGGCACCGGCGTCTGCCTCATCGGTGAGACGGTGCGCCAGCAGTTCTTCGGCGCCGGCGACCCTGAAGGCGAGATCATCCGCGTCAACCGCACTTCCTGCAAGATCATCGGCTTGCTCGAACCGAAGGGCTATACCGGTTTCGGCCAGGACCAGGACAATGTCGTGCTGATGCCGCTCGCCGCCTATCAGCGTCGCATTGCCGGCAATCGCGACATCGATTCGATCTATGTCGCCGCCGACGACCGTACGCCAACCACGGTGCTGCAGCAGCGCGTCGAGGACATCTTGCGCGACACACGCCGCATCACGCCCGACCGCGACGATGATTTCTCGATCCGCGACATGACCCAGATCGCCGATGCCATGGCCAGCGCGACCACCACCATGACTGGCATGCTCGGTGCCGTCGCCGGCGTCAGCCTGCTCGTCGGCGGCATCGGCATTATGAACATCATGCTGGTGTCGGTAACCGAGCGCACGCGCGAGATCGGCATCAGGCTCGCCATCGGCGCCCACGAAAAGCACATCCTCATCCAGTTCCTGGTCGAGGCAACCGTGCTGTCGCTGCTTGGCGGCATCATCGGCATCCTGATCGGCCTGGCCCTTGCCGGCCTCGCCTCGCTGACGCTGACGATCCCGTTTGCGCCAAGCCCGGCGGTCATCCTGCTTGCTGTCGGCTTTTCCGCGCTGATCGGCATGGTGTTCGGCTTCTTCCCGGCGCTGCGCGGCGCGCGGCTTAACCCGATCGACGCGCTGAGGCATGAATAGGCATTGCAGCAAGTGTCGCCTCCAGACGCTGCCAATTTTTTATGCAACCTGCCCTTGTCGCAGCACATTCTGCAATGATAACAATGCTGTTGGGGACTAAGGGGGGAACAATGGATGAGCAAGAAAGCGCGACTGGCTCTGGCGATTGTGATCGTCGAAGCCGCCTTGGCAGGGCTTTGGTGGAATTTGATCCTTTATGGGATGGAGAATCCCGATCGCGTCACCGCTGACTTCCAGCAGGTAATTGGGCAGACGATGGGAACAGCGATGGGGGCGCTCCTGGGTCTCGGCGTGCTGTTGTATTTTGTTGCCGCCCGCAACGACCGCAAGGCTATTGAAGGTAGGCTACGACGTTAGAGTTGGAAACCTTGCTCGCTCGCAAAGTGCCATTCGATCAGCGGTCTCATATGCGGCATCAGCCCGTCCGGCAGATCGGCGGCATTGCGGATGATTACAGGGCCTTCGATTTCAGGCTCTGATTCGGCGGCGACGAATGCACTGATCCGCTGTGCCAGGTCGTCGGCGGAGGCCGTCTCGCGGTAGCGGCGAAAGATCACCGTGCCGGTTGCCGTCGACAGGGCGTAGTGGCGCCTGCCGCGTGTCGCACCTGATAGATCGAGCCCGGTTTCCTCCAGTACCTCGCGGATCATGTTGAAGTCGACGTCAACAATGCCGTCGCGGAAATCGGTTGGCTCGAACGAACCGGCGGCGAAGTAGACGCGCCCGGCATTGACCGTATGCGGTGCCATACGGATCGCCACCAACGCGTTGTCGCCGGCGACCAGCATGGCGTGCGCGTAGGCATGTTCGGCGCCAGGCACCTGTCGATTGCTGCGCCAAAGCATGAAGGTCGAATAACGCACCGCATGGCAACGGCCGACTAGGCGAGTGTCGCGATAGCTGAGAGCGGAAAGCAGCACCACGGTGCCGTCGAAAAGCGCCGGCTTGGCCGCGGTCTCACGCCGCCAGTTCGCCGCGATCGCGTCGGCATGATCGCGCTCGAACGGATGCGGGCCGGAATCGAGCCTGACGTCGATGGCATCGACCGGCAGGATGACGTTGCGCGGCAAATCGAAACTCACGCCTGTCTCACACCATGTCGAGGGCAATTGCTACTGGGCAATGGTCGGATGCTTTCGGCCGGTCCCACCCGGCGCGTGGGAAGCGCTCGACCTCCTGGCCCGCCGGAAATATGGTGCGCCAAGGCTGTCCGCTACGGATGATATCGGGAACGGCGGTGGCGTTCTGCCTGGCTAGCGCCCTCGATAAAAGGATGTAGTCGAGCTGGCAGAGATGCCGCTCTTCCGGTCCGCGCGTGTGATAGAAAGTCCAGCGGTCCATTTCCGGCCGCCGCTCGACCGCGTTTTCGCAAAAACCGCCGGCAGTGAGCACGTCGATGCAGGACCGGGTCTCGTCGATCACCTCGAAGCGATGGCCGTCGAAAACATCGCCAGTGATCTTCACGCGCTGCCGGTAGTCGTTCATGTCGCCGCAGATTGCCCAGCGCTTGTCGGCGGCATTATCCTTGCCGAAGCGCTCCTCGATGATCCGGCGCACCGCTTGCGCCTCGGCGATGCGCAGCGGCATTGTCGCCTCGCGGCCGTCGAGGCCGTTACGGGGCGAGCCCATCGACTTGAAATGCACGAGATACAGCGTCAACGGCGCGCCAGCGACCGTCAGATCGATTTCCAGGCAGTCGCGTCGGAAGATGCGTTCATTGGCCTGGTGACCAAGCGCTGCCAATTCCGCCGTGTGCAGGCCGAATTGCTCGAACGTGACATAGGCGTAGCTAGTCATGCGCACGAATTCGATTGGCTGGCCCTGCGCGGTCTCGTTGCGCATCATCACGGCGACGTCGATGCCGCGCGAATCATTGCCGGCGGTGGTGTATTTCTGCCGATAGCCTTGCCCCACCATCTTGAAGAGATAGCCATATTCGAAGGCCTTCAGCGCCTCGATATTGTCGACCTCCTGCATGCAGATGATGTCGGCGCGGGTGGCCGCGATCGCCAGCGCCGTCAACTGGCGCGTGTCGTCGGACTGCGCGATCGCCCGCGCCTGCTCGAGCATCTTGTATTCGGCCTCGCTCTGGATGTCGAAAAGCGCCAGTGTGCGATCTTCGTTGAGCTGATTGCGGTATCCGGAATAATCAAACCTGTTCATCAGGTTTTCGACGTTGAAGGTGGCAAGGCGCAGCGACATGGCTTTGAGCTTTGCCCGCAAGCGCGCCCGAAAACAAGGGCGCAGAAACCAGGAGGCTCTGATTGATCGCGCGCTCGCCATGGTTGACGGAACCTTTTTGTTCATCTTCCGTTCAGATGGAAAGTTCCATCAATAGGCTCTTCCCCGAGGTTTCTGGGCGTGGGGCCTGAATTTCGGAGAGTGCGATGAAACCGCTCTTTTTATCTTCCGTCAGATCCGGGCTGATGGCCCTCGGTCTGATCGCCAGCCTCTCGGCCCCGTCGCTTGCCGGGCCGATACCCAAACCCCTGCTGCCGGTGGCGGGCAACGCTGCCGACATCGTGCAAATTCGTGAAGATTGGGCAGGCGGCAATGACAGGCAGATCTGGCGTTGGCGCAATCGCGGCTTTCGGCAATGGCACGGCGGCGACGATTGGAGATGGCGGTCCCACAATTTCCGCGGCCGTCATTTTTCGAGACACTGGGACAATGGCGGCTGGGACGACAGCTGGCGCTGGCGCCACCATCGCCGCCATTACCGCGGCGGCTACTATGATGATGGTGCGGGTGCCGCGATTCTTGGCTTGGGCCTGGGCCTCGGCCTTGGCAGCCTGTACAACAGCTACAACTACTACGACGCGCCGCCACCGCGCCGCTATTATCGCGCAGGGCGGCTTTCCAGTGCACATGTCCAATGGTGTTACAATCGCTACCGGTCGTACCGCGCCTGGGACAACACCTTCCAGCCCTATTACGGGCCGCGCCAGCAATGCTACTCGCCCTATAGGTAAGCAGGCCGACAACAAGCATCATTCGGCGCCGTGCTTCGCGGCGCCTTTTTCTTCCAGCCAGGAACCGCGAACATCGCCCAGTCCCGACTGCTGATAACGCTATTTTTATCAGGCAGGTCTAATAATCCTCCCGATCAGAACGCCCGAGACGCGAAAAATGGCTGGATTGCGTGCGATGGCCGAGGACGAACAGAGGGACAAACACCGGCAGCGCGTCTTGAAGGGCGCGACGATCCTGACCGGCGTGAGCAATTCCGAGGTCACATGCACGCTGCGCAACATGCACGCCGGCGGCGCCGAATTGAAGGTCTCGATCGACGCGCGCGTGCCCGATGAGTTCCTGCTCTATGTTCCGACCGACGGCATTGCCTACAAGGCCGTGGTCCGCTGGCGCCGCGAAGATCGTATCGGCGTGATGTTCACCGGTACCGAACCAAAGCCCAGTTGGCACTACGGCTGAGATCCCGGCGCTATCCGGGTGGCAGGACTCGCAGTGTCTGCTCGTCAAACAGCGGCTCATCCTGGCCGACGCGAACGAATAGAAGCTTTCGCAGTTCGGGTGATTGCACCTCGAAATACTGAATGCCGTCCGGGGCTTCGCCCCATTCGCCACAAGGCGGTTCGCCGACCTCGTCAGGGTTGGCGACGGTCTTCAATTCCTCACGATAGGCGGCATCGGGACTGAAAACATACCGGAGGATGCGCGCGGGCGTCGCCCCTTCGGTGTAAGGCATGAGCACGCAACGTGTGCTGATGGCTTTCTCGGTCTTCTCCGTAAAAATGCGCTGCAACGCAGAATCGGCGGCCTCGCCAGGCAGCATATCGAAGACTTCGACGACAGGATCGGCCGGCCCGCCGTCGCTGTATTTGATGGCAAGAGCATTGCCGCCAAGCTCGAAATGAATCCGGCGAAAACCGAAATCGCAACGCTGCACCCAGGCAGCCAGCCCGACATCCCTGTCCGCCAGCCGTTCCCAAGCGCATTTGTCGACAGGCGGACGCGACGGCTTGCTTTGGTCGGCACGAGCGCCGGTTGCCATGGCAATAAGGACCGACAGGGCGAACATGCAGGCCGGCAGTCTCTTGCTATTCATCGCTACAACCCGTCAAACTAAAGGCGTCCCAGGCTGAACCGTCGGGATTGGCTTTGGCGAAATCGGGCCATTCGGTAAAAATCGCGCCGAAGTCAGGCAACAGCAACCCTGCCGGTGCCGGCGAGGCTTCGCGGGAATTCAACTGCTCGGCACCGCCTGCATTGAACGCATAGACCTGCCCATCCCACACTCTGCACAGCCCGGTGCCGTCCTCGAGACCAGCCTCACGATCGTCGTCGGTGCAGGTGTGCCGGATCGTGCCCACAGGAAAGGAGTACTTGCCATTGGTCCAGGTAATGTCCGACGGCAGACGAATGTCGGTATTGGGCACGATCAACGAAAAGACCTCGGTCGTCAGCGCGGCCGGCTCGTTGTTGGTTGGCCGGAACTGTATCGTCGCTCCCGAACGCGGCTCGCGATAGGTCGCATGGCTGAGCGAGCATTCTGTTGCGTTCGCTGCTTGCAACAGGCTCAGCATGCTCAGAAAAATAGCTGCTGCTTTGCGGATGATCATTTAAGTCCCTTGGAGCAGCATCATTGTGAAGTTTGAGCATCGATGCTTTAGCATGGCCCAAGGCCGCGTCGAAAAGAAAGAATCGATGATGCGAAATCTCTTGATGCTCATTTCGATCTTAACATTTACGTGCGGCAGCGCCTTTGCCACGGAACCCTATGTGGGCACATGGTCCGGGGACAGATCGAACTGTACCGCCGTTGCGTATGTTCAACGCCAGACTGTCTACACATTGTACCGCGACGCGCTGTCGGTCCCTGCTCTCGGCTGCGAACACGCATCGTTTCTCAAGACGCCTACGGGCTGGGTGGCTCGGGCCAGCCAATGCTACGGATCCGACCCGTCGGCCGAAGAGCCGTTCTCCCGTGTCATCCATATTGTGGTCGACGGGGCGACGGTGAGATTGACATGGCCTGGCTTCGACAGCGGAGTTCTTGTCAGATGCTGAAGACAGGCGTCTTTTTCCGCTGGATATGCAGCCTAGGACAGCAGCTTCAGATGACGCCTACCAGCAGCGCGGCTCCACCGAGGAGGCCAACTGCGCAGACCCACAGGAGCCAAAGCCCGCTCACCCTGCATTCGAGAACCGCTGCAACCGGGTTGTCGGGATCGTAGTGGACCTCGACCTTGTCGCCCTGGAGGTAGCGCTGCGATCGACCGCTGACGAGGCTCGGCAGCGAAGCCGTCACGTTTGCGCCGAACGCGATGCGATCGGCGGCGTAGCGCTGGCCGGCGACGCTATAGCTGTAGACGACGCGGGATTTGAAGACTGTCCGCCAGGGCCGATAGCCGCCTCCGGACTTGTCGCGGGTCTCGAATTTCTGCAGGCCCGAAGCATCGATGCGTCCTGCCGTGATCGGCCATTTGGCCGCCTGTTCCGCAAGTGACTTCTGGGCAAAGCCCATGCGCAGGACAAATAATCCCATGAAAAGCAGCAGGGCAGCGGCGCCGAGGTTCTGCGGCCTGGGCAAAAACGGCCGGATCGCTTCGAGGAGGCCGCCGACGGAGAAGACCAATACAAGCGCGCCGACCACCAGCCCGGCCGAAAGCTGGACCATGAACTTGAAGGAGCCGTCGGGCATGGTGCGTTCGATCACCGCCTTGGCTGGATCGGCCGGATTGTAGAAGACGGTTACGCCGGCCCCGTTTGGAAATTTCGCAAGGGTTTCCGCCACGGCAAAGTTTCCAAGGTTCTCCTGCACGCTGTAGTGCGAACTGCGAAATGTCTTGCCGTTCACCTTGTATTCGAAGGTGATTGCCGGGAAGTTGCGGATTTCGGTCGACCCTCTGCTGTCCGAACCGGATCCCGAACGGGTCACCTCGCGGGCCTCGACCCGCGACGAGATGATCTTTCCCGGCGTCGGAGACCAGCGGCTGACCGCCCTCACCTCCCACCACTTCAGCAAGGTGACGAGGGAGAGCATGCCGGCAACCGCGCAGGCAAACCCGATCAACAGAAATTTGAGTTCCAACTCTCACCCCCTTGGCACTTTTGTGCCATGCCCCGCACAGGCATATCACGGTGATGAGGATAGTGCGCCTGTCCAGAAGCCTGGAAACCACACGATCTTGATGCGAAAAGGCCGGCGGATCGCTCCGCCGGCCTTTCTTGATCGGCAATGAAATTGCGATCAGTTCTTGGCCTTGTCGACCAGCTTGTTCATGGAAATTCCCACGCGCCCGCAGGGCGAAGCCCGAGGACGGGTAACGAAACGAACGTGGATGTCCTTCAGTTCTTGGCCTTGTCAACCAGCTTGTTCTTCGAAATCCACGGCATCATCGCGCGCAGCTTGGCGCCGACTTCCTCGATCTGGTGGCTGTCGTTGTTGCGGCGGATGCCCTTGAAGCGCGACATGCCGGCGCGGTATTCCTGCATCCATTCCGAGGTGAACTTGCCGGTCTGGATATCCTTCAGCACGCGCTTCATCTCGGCCTTGGTCTCGGCGGTGATGATGCGCGGGCCCGAGACATATTCGCCCCATTCGGCGGTGTTCGAGATCGAGTAGTTCATGTTGGCAATGCCGCCTTCATAGATCAGGTCGACGATCAATTTGACCTCGTGCAGGCACTCGAAATAGGCCATTTCCGGCGCGTAGCCGGCTTCCACCAGTGTCTCGAAGCCGGCGCGGATCAATTCGACCAGGCCGCCGCACAGCACCACCTGCTCGCCGAACAGGTCGGTCTCGCACTCCTCGCGGAAATTGGTCTCGATAATACCCGAGCGGCCGCCGCCAACGCCGCAGGCATAGGAGAGCGCCAGGTCGAGCGCATTGCCCGAAGCGTCCTGGTTGACCGCGACCAGGCACGGCACACCACCGCCCTTCTGGTATTCGCCGCGCACCGTATGGCCAGGCCCCTTCGGCGCGATCATCACGACGTCAACCGAAGCTTTGGGCTCGATCAGGCCAAAATGCACGTTGAGGCCGTGGGCAAAGGCGATCGCTGCGCCATCGCGGATGTTCGGCGCGATCTCGGATTTGTAGATGTCGGCCTGCAGCTCGTCCGGCGTGGCCATCATCATCAGGTCGGCCCACTTGGCGGCATCGGCTACGCTCATCACCTTGAGCCCGTCGGCCTCGACCTTCTTGGCGGTCGCCGAGCCGGCTTTGAGGCCGACGGCGATGTCCTTGACGCCGGAATCCTTGAGGTTGAGCGCATGCGCCCTGCCTTGGCTGCCATAGCCGATGATGGCGACATTCTTGCCCTTGATCAGGTTGAGATCGGCATCGCGATCGTAATAGACACGCATTTTTGTTCCTTCCCGTTTTGAATTCAGAGGCCTTGCGGCCCGGTTTTTGCCCCGTAAAGAGCGAGAAACTGCTGCGTCGCCCGGACGGCATCGCCGCCGATCGCCGCATCAGTCAATTCCAGCCGGTCGCCAAGCAGCAGGCGGATCTGCACGTCGCGGGCGACCAGCCCGAAAAAGGTGCGGAACGCCGTCTCCGCGTCGGAAAACTCGAGGAAACCAGCTTCCTTGCCTGCCTCCAGCACCGGTTTAAGGCGCCGGGCCAGTGCGAAGCGGCCGTTCTCCAGCACGATGGCGCCGAGATCGTCCTTCCCCGAACTAGCATGGCCGACCGCCACCCTGTTCAGCGCGATCGAGGTGTCGCTCGAAATTACCTTGAGCCAGTCCGAAGCGAAGCGTTCGAGGCTCGCCGTCAGCGAAGGGAGGTCGAGCCCCTTGCGGTCGACCGGCACTACCCGCACCTTAGACGCCTGCCATTGTACCGTTGCCGTCAACAGCCCGTCGCGATCGCCGAACCATTTGTAGAGCGTCTCCTTCGAGCAGCTCGCCCGCCGCGCCACGGCGGTCATGGTCAACTGATCGCCCTCTTCGACCAGCAGGCGAAGGGCGGCGTCGAGCACGTCCTTCTGCCGCTCCGTCAGCGCCTCGCTGGTTTCGATGTCGGTCACAGCGTGCAACACAGTTTTTCCTCAGGACGCGAACTCACCCGCAGTTCAGATACGAGCTCGATGGCGTACCGTACGTTACGGTTCGGCTTTATGGCGTATTGCCCGACCCGACGCAAGCCTTTATTTCTGTAGCTTGCTCCATGCGGGGCATCACGGGAGACACTGATCATGCTCGCCGGATTGCTTGCGTTGACCGTTACCGCAGTGTTCGCGGGTGCGGCTATCTACGTCAGCGTCGCCGAACAGCCGGCGAGGCTTCGCCTCGAGGACAAAGCATTGCTGCAGGAATGGCAGCCTTCCTACAAGCGCGGCGCCGCCATGCAGGCCTCGATCGCCGTCATCGCCTGTATTCTAGGCCTCGTCGCGTGGTGGCTGACCGGCAATCTCGCTTTTCTGGCCGGCGCTGTGCTGATCATCCTGCCTTGGCCATGGACGCTGCTGGTGATGATGCCGGCAAATAGGTTGCTGGAGGCGATGGACGCGAACTCCGTCAATCCTGAAGCTCGGACATTGATCGCCAAATGGGGCAATCTGCATCTGGTCCGCGTCGGGCTTGGCGTTCTGGCGACGTTGGCATTCCTCTTGGGCAGTGCCTGACCTCGCCAATCGGTCGCCATCTTCGTCATGAAGGCGTGTCACTCCAGGGCGGGCGGATCTCGCAGGCGCCCAAGCAGAGCTGACAGCGCGTCCAGTTCAACATTGGAAAGCCGGGAGCCGACCAACTCCGCGATCGACCGGCCGTAGACAGCCCACATGCGGCGGCGCGTCTCGCGTCCCTTGTCTGTGACGCGGACTGTTTGCCCGCGGCCGTCATCGGCAACTGGAAGCTTCTCGACCTGCCCGTCGGCTTCGAGCCGCGCCAGCAGCCGGGAGATGTTGTACTGCGCAAACAGGGTGCGCTCGGTGAGTTGGAACGGCCGCAATCCGCCCTCGCCCGCCTCGGCAAGCTCGTGCAGGATGTCGTACCAGGCAAGCGGCGGCAGGCCACTGTCCTTCAGCGCGTCCTCGGCTCTTTCCAACAACTGGCGCGAAACCCGCATCAGGCGGGCCCAGGCCTTGATGGCTGGAGGTGAAGGAATCCCGGTCATGATTGCATCGTAGGCGATAGATGCAATTGCATCAAGCTTGACGATCGATGCAAATGCATCTATATAGATGCAATCGCATCAATCACGAGAGGCAATTCCGATGAAGCATGAAATCTGCAAGATCGCCGACATTCCGGAAACAGGCAGCCTCATCGCTCCGTTTTTCGGCCGCGAGGTCCATGTCTACCGCAGCGGCGAGCGTATCCGCGCCGCCGCCAACGTCTGCCTGCATTTCGGTGGCCCGCTCGACTGCAAGGACGGGAAGCTCGTCTGCCAGTGGCACGGCGCCTCGTTCGACATGGCGAACGGTGATCGCCTCGAAGGCCCGGCGCCGAAGGGCTCCCGCCTGATGTTCCTCTCCACCCGCGTCGAGGACGGTGCTTTGAACTATGTCTGGGGGGAGTGAGATGACCGACAAGCTCACTCTCGTCAGCCATCATCTTTGCCCCTATGTGCAGCGCACGGCGATTTCGCTTCGCGAAAAGGGCGTGCCATTCGAGCGCATCACGGTCGATCTCGCCAACAAGCCTGCCTGGTTCAAGGCGATATCGCCGCTCGGCAAGGTGCCGCTGCTCCGCGTTGAGCATGACGGCCAGGAAACGGTGATCTTCGAATCGCTCGTCATCCTCGAATTCCTCGAGGAAACCCAGCCCAATCCGCTGCATCCCACCGACCCCTACGCCCGTGCCCGGCATCGCGCCTGGATCGAGTTCGGCTCGGCAATCCTCAATGCCATCGGCCGCTTCTATTCAGCTCTCACCGAAGCCGCCTTCATCGCCGAACGCGGGGCTCTGGCAGCAATGTTCGATCGCCTGGGAGTGGAACTGGCGAACGGCGCGGCTGGGCCATGCTTCGACGGCGAGCGCTTTTCACTGGTCGACGCGGTCTACGGCCCGATTTTTCGCTATTTCGACGTCTTCGACCGGATCGGCGATTTCGGCATCCTGGACGGAAAGCCGCATGTCCAGGTGTGGCGCGAGGCGTTGCGCAAACGCCCATCCGTGAAGGGCGCGGTCGCTCCCGATCATCCGCAACGCCTCCATGCATTCTTGCAGGCTAAGGGTTCGCACCTTTCGGAAATCATCCGCCAAGGCGATCCGGCCACAGCGCTTCCGCAAGCCCTATCGGCTTGAATGGATTGGGCACCGTTCCTGTAACCATGGAAGCAAGAAACTGCGGCGCCGGCGGGACTTTTGCCAGCGTCGCCACCAGCCTGTCGCGGACGAACGGCATCACAATCGAATCCGATTGATAAAACGGCGTCAGCACCAGCGACAGCGTCTGGAAGACCCGCACATGCCATCGCCGCGCCCGAACGTAAGCTTCCAGCGCAGTATCGATACGGTCCGTTCCTATGAGCGCGTAGTTGAGCGCGGCTGCATCGAGCAGCGCCATGTTCGCGCCCTGCCCGAGCTGCGGGCTTGTCGAATGGGCCGCGTCGCCGATAACGGCCAATCGCCGTCCGGCTGGCGTCTTCATCGTGTGATGGCCATAGCGCGCCAGCGAGAGCTGCTCGAAACTGTCGATCTGGTCGATGAAGGCCGCGCATTCAGGCCACAGCCCGACCAATCTCGCCTTCCATGCCTCGAGACCTGCCGCCCAGACGCGCTCGGCATCCGCCGGCTTGAGGCTCCAGAAGAATGCCGCCATCTTCTGGGCATCCGGCTCGGGCCGGCCGATTGGCAGCACGCCGATCATCACGCTCGCGCTGTCGTAGCGCTGCAGCAGCGCGTGCTCGTCGAAACCCTCGCCGCGCCAGCCAAGCGATGCCCAGAACGCGCCATAGGCGAGCGATCGCGGTTCGCCCGGATTGTTCACGCACCGCCGCAGTTTGGAGCGCGAACCGCTGGCATCCACTACCAGGTCGAACGACCCTATCCGTTGTCCGTTGCCGCAGATCAATGTTGCCCGCTCGCCGGTTTCCAGCGTCTCGAGCTCGATACCTGTCTCAATGGTGAGCGCCTGGCGCCGGGCGGCGCGGAAAAGCACGCCGAACAGAGCCGCGCGGTGCACCGCCAGCCCGAAGCGGCCGCCACTCCGGGCATCGTAGCGGACGTCGAGCACTGTGCGGCCGGTCTTGGCATCTGCACCATGCAGGCGGTCTATGCGGCTGCCCAGCGCCAGAATGTCATCGAGCAGGCCGAGATCGGCAAGCACCGTCAGCCCGGTCGGCTGCAGGATCAGCCCGGACCCGACCGGTTGTGGCTGGTCGAAGCGCTCGAAGATGGTGACCCTATGTCCGGCGCGCGTGAGATAGAGCGCGGCGGCAAGTCCAGCCGGCCCGGCGCCGGCAATCGCGATGTCCAGAGAATTGCCCATCTGCCCGCCCCAACCCAGGCCGGACAATCCTTCAGCGCTGCTGCTAAATCAAGCCGCCGTCCCGGCCTGGAGGCTCAGCCTTCGGCAGCATCGAAAACCTTCCGCGCCTCGCGTACAGCGCCGTGATTGAGCTCGGCCCATTGGATCAGCTGATGCAAGGGTCCAAACATCGAGCGCCCGAGATCGGTGAGGCTGTATTCGACGCTCGGCGGTTTGGTCGGAAACACCTGGCGATGCACATAGCCGTCGCGCTGCAGATCGTGCAGCGTCTGGGTGAGCATGCGCTGTGAAATATCGGGCACCAGCCGCCGCAATTCGCCGAAGCGGTACGGCTTCTCGGCCAAGGCCTCCATCAACAGTGAACTCCATTTATTGCTTATGCCCTGGATCACGTCGCGAACCGGGCAATCCGCAAGGTTTCCGCCACCGCTGCCTGCTTTGTATATCTCGAGCTTCGATCTCAGATTGACGATCTTGCCGTCCATGGCTGGTTCCCTGGGTGTGCCTACCTCCCGCAAAACTGCCTTCTTTACGAGGATGGGTCAATTCCTATTTTAGTGCTGGTCTCTTTTTGAGACTAATATATGCACCCGCCGCTCCGGCGCAACGTCAGGACATCTCATGACCGACACCCTTCTCGTCACCGGCGCCTCCGGCCAGCTTGGCCGCGGCGTGATCAATCATCTGCTTGACACGCTCAAGGTCTCCCCTCAGCGCATCATCGGCGCCACCCGTAATCCGGAAAATCTGGCCGATCTGGCAGCCCGAGGCGTCACCATCCGGGCAGTCGACTTCGACGACACCGCGTCGTTGGCCAGTGCATTTACCGGCGCGGACAGGGTTCTGATCATTTCGACAAACGAGCTCGGCGTTCCGGGCAAGCGCCTGAAACAACATGAGGCCGCGGTCGCCGCCGCAAAAAGCGCCGGCGTTTCGCATCTGCTCTACACGTCGATGCCCAATCCGGAGCCAGCATCGCCGGTACTGTTTGCGCCCGATCACCACGGCACCGAGCAGGCGATCAAGGCGAGCGGTATCCCCTACACCATCTTCCGCAACGGCTGGTACCAGGAGAACCTGTTCATGGCGCTGCCGCATGCCATCGCCTCGGGGCACTGGTACACATCCGCTGGAGACGGCCGCATTGCCCACGGCGCGCGCGACGATATGGCCGCGGCAATCGCCGCCGGCCTCGCTTCGAGTGCAACCGAAAGCACGACATACACGCTGACGGGTCCGCAGGCCTATACGGTGGCTGAAATCGCGGCCCTCGTCACCGAAGTTACCGGCAAGCCGATCGAGGTCGTCCAGCTTTCGGACGAAGCGCTGACCGGGGGATTGAAGGCAGCCGGCGTCCCCGACGGTTTCGCCCCGGTCATCGTTTCCTTCGACACCAACACGCGCTCCGGCCGGATCGGCATGGTGACCGACGCGGTCGAGACGCTGTCTGGCAGGAAGCCGCAGCCGCTGAAGCAATTTCTTGAAGCAAACAAGGCGGCTCTGGTGAGCTGAGCCTCACAATGGCCGTGCCCTCAAAGGGCACGGCCATTTGTTCAGATAGCCACCTGCGTCCCGATCTCGACCACCCGTCCGGTCGGGATCTGGAAATATTCCGTCGCATCGGCCGCCGTGCGCGCCAGCCCGATGAATAGCTTGTCCTGCCAGACCGGCATGCCGGAATTGGGCGAGGCCTTGAGCGAGCGCCGCGACAGGAAGAAGGACGTCGTCATGATGTCGAACTTCCAGCCCTGTTTGCGGCAGATCGCCAGCGCACGCGGGATGTTGGGCTGCTCCATATAGCCGAAGGTCAGCGTCACCCGCATGAACAGCTCGTTGACCATTTCCATCTTGACGCGCTCGCTGTCGGGCACGACAGGCTGCGGTGCCGTCACCACCGAAAGGATGACGTTCTGCTCGTGCAGCACCTTGTAGTGCTTGAGGCTGTGCATCAGCGCCGTCGGCGCGCTCAGCGGGTCGCTGGTCAGGAACACCGCGGTGCCCGACACCAGATGCGGCTTCTTCTTCAGCAGATTGCCGGCGAGGAAATCCAGCGGGATCTCGTTCCGGCGCGTCTTGTCGAACAAATAGCGGCTGCCGCGGATCCAGGTCCACATAGTCATCACGATAACTGCGGCGATGGCAAGCGATGCCCAGCCACCTTCAAACACCTTGACTATGTTGGCGGCAAAGAAGCCGGTATCGACGAAGGCGAACACGGCCATCAAGGCGATCGCGACGCCGAGCGGCCATTTCCAGATGCGCGTCATCACAACAAAAAGCAGCACATTCGTCACCAGCATGTTGCCGGTCACCGAAATGCCGTAGGCCGAGGCCAGGCGGCTGGATTCGCCGAAGCCGACCACCAGCAACATCACCACCAGCGCCAGCATCAGGTTGATGCGCGGCAGATAGATCTGGCCCGACTGTTTTTCCGACGTATGCTGGATAACGAAACGCGGCAGCATATTGAGCTGCACCGCCTGTCTGGTCAGCGAAAAAGCGCCGGAGATCACCGCCTGGCTGGCGATGACGGTCGCCGCCGTCGCCAGCACGACCATCGGAATAAGCGTCCAGCCCTGGTTCATCTCGAAGAATGGATGACCGACAACGCCGCCATTTGCCAGCACGAAGGCGCCTTGCCCGACATAGTTGAGCAACAGACAAGGAAACACGATTGCCAGCCAGGCGAGTACGATCGGCTTGCGGCCGAAATGGCCGAGGTCGGCATAGAGCGCCTCGGCGCCGGTGACGGCGAGGAAGACCGCACCAACCGTGACGAAGGCGACATCGGGCGAGTTGACCAGGAACGACACGATGTAATGCGGGCTGATCGCCAGCAGGATTTCCGGATCGGCGATGATGTGGTTAATGCCGGAAAGGCCGATGGCCAGGAACCACAGCGCGGTGACTGGCCCGAACACCAAACCTACGCCGCCGGTGCCGAATCGCTGTACCGCAAACAGGATCGCCAAGATGGCCAGTGTCAGTGGCACCACATAGGGCTGGAATGTCGGCGTGACGACGTTCATACCTTCGACCGCCGATAGCACCGAGATCGCCGGCGTAATGACTGCGTCGCCGAAAAAAAGCGCCGCGCCGACGATGCCGATGCCGAGGATCACCGCCGAGCGGGTCGGGAAACTGTTGCGCGCCAGCGCCATCAGCGACAGCACCCCGCCCTCGCCTCGATTGTCGGCGCGGAGCACGAACATGATGTATTTGATGGTGACGGTGATCGTCAGCGACCAGATGATCAGCGACAACACGCCAAGGATGTCGCCACGGTTGGCGACGTTGCCACCGGCCGATGCGTGCAACGCCTCGCGAAATGCATAGATCGGGCTGGTACCGATATCGCCGTAAACCACGCCGAGCGCGCCCAGCATCAGCACCTTGGTGCTGTGCTGCTCGACCTCAGAATGGCTGGATTGTTCGACAGGTTCTGCCTCGTTACCAGCATTGGTAAGGGCCATGGACGACACTCCGGTAAGCGGGCGGTGCTCTACGCTTGCTGCGCTGCAATATCAAGTGCCGTCACGTAATGGCTCCGTCCCGATATTGCGAGCTCTCCACGACTTGGCAGACTCAGTCCGATCGGCAGACCACCTGGAATGTCGCAACGGACACGTTTTTAAATAGCCACCTGCGTCCCGATCTCGACGACGCGTCCGGTCGGGATCTGGAAATATTCCGTTGCATCGGCCGCCGAGCGCGCCAGCCCGATGAACAGCTTGTCCTGCCAGACCGGCATGCCGGAATTGGGCGAGGCCTTGAGCGAGCGCCGCGACAGGAAGAAGGACGTCGTCATGATGTCGAACTTCCAGCCCTGTTTGCGGCAGATCGCCAGCGCACGCGGGATGTTGGGCTGCTCCATGTAGCCGAAGGTCAGCGTCACCCGCATGAACAGCTCGTTGACCATTTCCATCTTGACGCGCTCGCTGTCGGGCACAACCGGCTGCGGTGCCGTCACCACCGAAAGGATGACGTTCTGCTCGTGCAGCACCTTGTAGTGCTTCAGGCTGTGCATCAGCGCGGTCGGCGCGCTCAGCGGATCGCTCGTCAGGAACACCGCGGTGCCCGACACCAGATGCGGCTTCTTCTTCAGCAGATTGCCGGCGAGGAAATCCAGCGGGATCTCGTTCCGGCGCGTCTTGTCGAACAAATAGCGGGTGCCGCGTATCCATGTGGACATGATCAGCCCCATGCCGCAGGCGACCGTGATCGACACCCACCCGCCTTCGAGGATCTTGACGACGTTTGCGAGGAAAAATCCAGTATCGATCGTGCCGAACAGCAGTGTGAGCGCGGCTGCCAGTGCAAGCTGCCATTTCCACCGGAACCGCATCACCACAAACAACAGGATGGTTGTCATCAGCATTTCGCCAGTCACCGAAATGCCATAGGCGGAAGCCAGCGAACTCGAACTGCCAAAGCCGACCACCAGCAGCATCACGCCGAGCGCGACCACCAGATTGACCCGCGGCATGTAGATCTGGCCGGATTGCATCTCGGAAGTATGCTGCACCTCGATACGTGGCAGCAGATTGAGCTGCACCGCCTGCCGCGTCAGCGAGAAAGCGCCGGAGATCACCGCCTGGCTGGCGATCACCGTCGCTGCCGTGGCCAGCCCAACCATGGGCATTAGCGCCCAATCCGGCAGCATCTGGAAGAATGGATTGGTGGGTTTGCCGCCGTTGGCCAGGACGAACGCGCCTTGTCCGAAATAGTTGAGGAGCAGACAAGGGAACACCACGGAGAACCACGCCAGCACGATCGGCCTGCGGCCGAAATGGCCGAGATCGACATAAAGGGCTTCGGCCCCGGTGACCGCCAGGAACACAGCCCCGACCGTGACGAACGCACCGGTGGGCGTATTGGCCAGATAAGCGACCGCGTAATAGGGATTGATCGCCAGCAGGACCGACGGGTCGTCCAGCAGATGGTAGACCCCGGCGGCACCGATCGCCAGGAACCACGCTGCCGTCACCGGTCCGAACACGGCCGCCACCCTGCCGGTGCCAAAGCGTTGCACGGCAAAAAGCATTGCCAGGATGATCAGCGTGATCGGAACAACATAAGTTTCCAGCGTCGGGGTCACCACTTCCAGGCCCTCGACCGCCGAAAGCACGGAGATGGCCGGCGTTATGATGGCGTCGCCGAAAAACAGCGCCGCGCCGCAAAGTCCGATCCCCAGAATGAACCGGGCTCCCTTTGGATAAGCGTTGCGCGCAAGCGCCATCAGCGACAGCGTGCCGCCCTCACCCTTGTTGTCGGCTCTGAGCACGAAAGCGACGTACTTTATCGTGACGATGATCGTCAGCGCCCAGACGATAAGCGACAGCACGCCAAGGACGTCGTTGCGCGCTACCGGTCCCGACGATGCGTGCAGCGCTTCCCGAAACGCGTAGATTGGGCTCGTGCCGATATCGCCGTAAACCACGCCCAACGCGCCCAGCATCAAAACTCTGGTGCTGTGCTGCTCGGCCTTGGAGTGGCTGGATTGTTCGATGGGTTCTGCCTCGCTACCGGCGTGGGCAAGAGCCATGGACGACACTCCCATAGACGTGCGGCGCTCGACGCTGCGGGATGGAAAGGACGCGCTGCCGTGCCCGGAACGCATGGCCTATCGGCTCGCCTTTCTCTACCAGCCACAAGCCTTCAGAAACCGCCTGACCGTTGCGGCCATGCCATACTCCAACGCATCGGCTGTCAACCCATGTCCGATCGACACTTCGGCCAATGCCGGGATGCGCCTGGCCAGCGCCGGCAAATTGCTCACCACAAGGTCGTGCCCGGCGTTGACCTGGAGCCCTGCCGCCAATGCGGCATCCGCCGTCTTTCCCAATTTCTCCAATTCCTTCGCCGCTTTTGCCGAATCGGAATGATAGCTGCCGTATGGACCCGTATAGAGTTCGATCCGATCGGCGCCGGTGTCGCGAGCGGCGTTCACGCCAGCGGGATCCGGATCCGAAAACAGCGACACGCGAAAGCCTCCCTTCTTCAGGCGCTTGACGACCGGTGTCAGGAACGCAGCCTCGGCGGCGAAGTTCCAGCCATGGTCGGAAGTCGCCTGCGCCGGGTCGTCGGGCACCAGCGTCACCTGCTCGGGCTGATGCTTTTCCACAAGCGCCAGGAACTCCTCGGTCGGATAGCCCTCGATGTTGAATTCCGCATTCGGGAACTCGTCGTCGATCAGCGCCCTGATCTCAGGCAGATCGGAATGCCTGGTGTGCCGCTCGTCGGGTCGCGGGTGCACCGTGAGCCCATGCGCGCCGGCGGCAAGGGCGATGCGTCCGAGCCCCGTCACGCTTGGCCACGGCAGGTCGCGCCGGTTGCGCAGCATGGCGATCGCATTGAGATTGACGGAAAGCTTTGCAGGCATTTGCACGGCTCCAGGCTGATCTTGGCGCGCATCTATACCGCCTTTAACGGGAACAGACAGAGGGTTTCAGGTGTTCCAAGGTGTGCGAAGAAAATAGAGCGCAAGGAGTTTCCTGTTGAATTTTCTCGAGGCCGTGCCGGCGGTTCGCCGCATCGACACCGATCGCGAAGATCTTTTCGCCATCGATGTCGTCGGCCATGTCGCAGCGGCTGACGCCGAAAACCTGTTCGGATTGCTGGAGGCGGCCTATGCGCTGTATCCGAAGATCGACGTGCTGGTGCGCCTGATCGACCATGAGGGTGTCGACTGGGCCGACGTATCGGACGAGACGATCGAACAGGGCATAGCTCATGCCGTGGAGCATATCGGCCGCTGCGCGGCGATCGGTGAGCCGAACTGGATACCGGAGGCAAGAGCCTTTTTGCCTGCCTCTTTGCCTATCGAACTCCGGCATTTCGAGGCCAAGGACGAAGCCGCCGCCTGGGAATGGCTTGACGCCAGACCGATCGCCCAGCGCTGATACGACGGACCTGACAGCCCTATCGGACGATCGTCAGCCGTTCGGCTGCGCGCGTGATCGCGGTGTAGAGCCAACGCTGGCGAGTTTCCTTGAATGCCCAGCTTTCGTCGAAAAGCACGATCTCGTTCCATTGCGACCCTTGCGCCTTGTGCACGGTCAGCGCGTAACCGTAATCGAAATCGTCGAAGCGCTTCTTCTGCTGCCAGGGAATGTCGGCGTCGGGATCCTCGAATGCGGCTTTGAGCAGCTTGATCTTGGCGACGCCGCGATCCGGGTCATCTTCCTCCGGCGAAACCAGCAGATTGATGCCGGGCTTGACCGTCTCGCGCGACGAGGTCATCACCTTCCACAGCGAGCCGTTGAGCAGCCCCTTGGCCGGATCGTTGCGCAGGCAGACCAGCTTGTCGCCGGCCTGCGGATAATCGGCGTTGAACCCCTTCAGCTCGCGCAGCCGCTGGTTATAACGGCGGCGCGTACGGTTGGTGCCGACCAGCACCTGGTCCGCTTTCAGCACCAATTCCTGGGTGACGTCTTCCTTGCCGATCACCTGCGCCGCGCCATAGTCGCCGCGCATGAACTCGCGGCCCTCGCGCACGTCGAGCGCCAGCCTGATGATCGGGTTGTCGCGCGCCTGGCGGTGGATTTCGGTGAGCAGAATGTCCGGCTCGTGGTCGGTGAAGAAGCCGCCGCCGGAGATTGGCGGCAACTGGCCGGGATCGCCGAGCACCAGGATCGGCGTGCCGAAGCTCATCAGGTCACGGCCGAGTTGCTCGTCGACCATTGAGCATTCGTCGATGACGACGAGCTTGGCCCGCGAGATCGGGCTCTGCCGGTTGAGCGAAAATGTCGGCGACATCGATGTCTTGCCGGTCACCTCGTCCGCTACCGATTCCTCGCCCTTCGGCCGGTAGATCAGCGAATGGATGGTGCGGGCATTGACCGCGCCCTTGGAACGCAGCACCTGCGCCGCCTTACCGGTAAACGCGGCGAACTGCACCTGGCCGTCGACATGCTCGGCGAAATAGCGCGCCAGCGTCGTCTTACCGGTGCCGGCATAGCCGAACAGCCGGAACAGCTGCGGCTTGCCGGCTTTCAGCCAGCCGGCCACCGCCTTCAGCGCCTCGTCTTGTTGAGGAGAGAATTCCATCAGCGCGACAGACCGGATTCGCGAGGGAAAGACAAGGTGACTGCCGTCACCGGCAAATTTTCATCGCCGGCAATCACGCCGCTGCGACAGGGTCAGGCTATCAGTGACGAACAGGAACGTAAAGAGAACAAGGCCGGGCGGCCGCAGCTTACCCGGCCTGCTGTGGATCGTTCTCCAGCTGGATCGGCTTGCCATGCGGAGTTGCGTGCGCGGCGCGTTCCCAGGCAGCGGCGAGCGCATCGACGTCGCGCTTTCCGGCAACGCCCTTGGCCAAAAGCAGCTTTTCCAGCGCTGCCAGCCAGTGCTCGTAGTAATCGTGACCGTCGCGCGCGGCGCCCGGCCGCTTCACCTCTGCCGACAAAGCATCCGCCCATTCGCTCCACGAAAACAGCCCGTTGTCGTGCAGTGCTACCGTCATGGCAAAGGCCTCTGCTTGCCACGGCTCGGCAAACACAGGCGCCTCGACACCGGCGGGCAGCATGGCGGCAACTGAGCCCGTCTCACGCCGGCTCAAGGTAGCTCTCCCAGGCGTCGATCGACACGACAAGTGTCGGATCGGCGCCCTCGCCCCAGATTTCGCCGCCGGTGAAGGCCACCGTATAGACCCATTGCGGGTTTTCGCCCTGGCCGTGCGCATTGGTGTCGGGAAAGACAAAGCCGTCGCGCACAGCCTCGACGACGCCTCGCTTGCCGCGTGCATAGCGCGGCAGTCTGGTGTGGCCGGTCGGATGAAAGTTCTTGGTTCGCACGGGGTCGCCCGCCTTGAACCGCGCAGGCGCGGCGACAGGCCGGTCGCAGTGCCCGCCCTTGGCCAGCACCGCCGGAACGTCCTTAGCCTTCAGCACCCGTTTGGGTGTCGCTGCCGGGTCGACTGCGTCGCCCGTAGTCAGGTCCCGGTCGCTGACGAAACCATGGCGTTTGAGCAGCACCTCCAGCGCCTTGATCCATATCTGGTAGTAGCTGGAGGCATAATAATCCGCTGGATGCAGCGATTCCCGCGCGTGCCGGCTCTCGTCGATGGTCCAGGCGCCCATGGCGCCAGCGCACAACGTCACGCCCAGCGCCCGCCTTTCCCAATCGGCATGGAAATAGGGTTCGTCAGGTTCGGGCGCGACCGGCCCGAAACCCATCTGGCCGCCGAGATCCTGCGGCCCGTTCATGCCGGTTCCCGCACCAACGCCGTGCCGATCATGGCATCGCGCGTCACCAGATCGGCGAGCCTTGCCTCATCCCAGCCCTCCGTACCCCAGGGGCGCATCGGCACCACCAGATAGCGCAGCTCGGCGGTCGAATCCCACACCCGGATTGTCGTCCTCGCCGGCAAGGTCAGACCGAATTCCTCGAGCACGCCGCGCGGATCGATCACTGCGCGCGAACGGTAGGGCGGCGCCTTGTACCAGACCGGCGGCAGGCCGAGCACCGACCACGGATAGCAGGAGCATAGCGTGCAGACGACGAGGTTGTGCGTGTCGGCCGTGTTGAACACCGCCTGCATGTGCTCGCCTTGCCGGCCGGTGTAGCCGAGCGATTCGATTGCCGCCGTCGCATCACGCTTCAGCCATGCGGCAAACCCGGGATCAACCCAGGCCTTCGCCACCACCTTTGCGCCGTTGCGCGGCCCGATCTTAGTCTCATAGGTGTCGACGATAACATCGATCGCCGCCGGATCGATCAGGCCTTTGCGGGTGAGAATCGTCTCCAGCGCGCGCACCCGCGCCGCAAAGGGATCAAGCTCGTTGTCGTGGTCGTGATTGTGCGGCATGGCGTCAAATTACGATCGCGGACCCCCGGCCGCAAGCACCACGGCTTGGGCCAGCGCTATTCGGCTGCCGCCTTTTGCGGCACCGGTTCTTCCTCCTCGTCGAACAGTGACGGCTGGTCGACCGCTTCGACCGGGCTCGGCTCGCCCCGGCGCCGCGCCCACAGCCTGACCAGCCAGCCGGAAAAATGCTCCATGTAGACGTAAATGACGGGTGTGACGAACAGCGTCAGTGCCTGCGAGGCGACAAGACCGCCGACCACGGCCACGCCGAGAGGCTGGCGCAGTTCCGCGCTGGCACCGGTGCCGAGCGCGATCGGGATGGTACCCATCAGCGCGGCAAGCGTGGTCATCATGATCGGCCGGAAGCGCATCAGGCAGGCCTTGTGGATGGATTCGACGGGCGACATCCCCTCGCGCCTGAGGTCCAGCGCCACGTCGATCATCATGATGCCGTTCTTCTTGACGATGCCGATCAGCATCAGGATGCCGATCACCGCGATCACCGACAGATCCATCCCCGCCAGCCGCAGTGCCACCAGCGCGCCCAGCACCGCCGATGGAAGCCCGGTCAGGATGGTGAGCGGGTGGATGAAGCTCTCATAGAGCATGCCGAGAACGATATAGATGGTCAGGATCGCGCCGCCGATCAGCAGCCCCTGGTTGGAAAGCGAATCCTGGAATGTCTTGGCCGTGCCCGAGAAGGCGGTCGAGATCGTCGGCGGCATGCCGATCTTGTCCTTCAGCGCGTTGATGTGGCTCACGCTGTCGCCGAGGGCCACGCCTTGCGGCAGATTGTAGGAGATGGTCACAGCCGGAAGCTGGCCGAGCTGGTTGACGGTCAAAGCACCGGCGGTCCGATCGACGCGGGCGAACGCACCGAGCGGCACCAGGCTGCCGCTCGCCGTTCTCACCTTGATGGCCAGCATCCGCTCGGGCGACCACTCGATCTTCGGATCGAGTTCCATGATCACGTCGTAGCTGTCGGCCGAGCCGAAGATGGTCGACACCTGCTGGGTGCCGAAACCGCCATAGAGACTGGAGCGCAACGTGTCGGTATCGACGCCGAGGTTCGCCGCCTTGTCGCGGTCGATCACCAGCGTCGCCTGTAGCGCGTTGTTCTGCAGGTCATTGGTGACGTCGGTGAAGGCGGCATGATCGGCAGCCATCGCGTCCGTCAGCTTCTGCGCCCAGACGTTCGTCAGGCCGGTATCGAGGCCCTGAACGGCAAGCTGGTAGGCACTCGCCGAAGAACGCGCGCCGAGCCGCAGGTTCTGCACCGGCTGCATGTAGGTTTCGATGCCGGGCACATTGGCCAGCTGGCGCCGCAGGTCCGTAAGCACCTTGTCGATGTTCGGTCGGTGGTCCTTGTCTTTCAGCTGCACAAACAGCTGGCCCTGGTTGAGCGCATTGTTTCCACTGCCCGCCGACCAGCCGACATGCGCGACGTAGGGCGAATGGGTGAAGACATCCGCCACTTGCCCCTGCAGCTTCACCATCGCGTCAAACGAAATGTCCTGGCGCGCGATGGTCGTCACCGAGACCTGGCCGATATCCTCCTGCGGAAAGAAGCCCTTCGGCGAGATCTGGATCAGCCACACCGACAGCCCGGCGGTCACGAGGAAGACAAGGAAGACAAGGAAATTGTGGTGCAGGCAGGATGTCAGCAGCCTGTCATAGCCCCGCATGAAGACGTTTTGTCTATGGTCCTCGCCATGCGCTGCCTTCTGCTCGGCTTTCGATAATGACAACAGCCGCGAGCACAGCATCGGCGTCAGCGTCAGCGAGACGAACATCGACGCCAGGATGGCGACCGTCACCACCACCGCGAATTCGTTGAAGATGCGCCCGATCACGCCGCCCATCAAAAGCACCGGAATGAACACGGCGACCAGCGAGATCGAGATCGAGATGATGGTGAAGCCGATTTCGCGGGCGCCCTTGAGCGACGCCTCCATTGCCGAGAGCCCGTCCTCCTCCATATGGCGGAAAATGTTTTCGAGCATGACGATTGCATCGTCGACGACAAGGCCGACCGCCAGCGTCAGCCCCATCAATGAGACGTTGTCGATGGAAAAGCCGAACAGGTACATTACACCCAGCGTGGCGATGAGCGAAATCGGTACCGCCACCGCCGGAATGACCGTCGCCGTCACTCGGCGCAGGAACAGGAAGATCACCATCACCACCAGCGCGATGGTGAGCAGGAGCGTGAACTGCACGTCATCGACCGCCTCGCGGACCGATGTCGAGCGGTCGTTTAGCAACTGGATGCTCGCCGCTGCCGGCATCTGATCGTCGAAGGAAGGCAGCATCGCCTTGACGCGGTCGACGACGTCGACGGTATTGGCATCCGGCTGGCGCTGCACCGCCATAATGATGGCGCGGGTGCCGTCATACCAGCTTGCTGTCGTCGTGGTCTCGACCGAATCGATGACGCGGGTCACCTCGCCGAGCCGCACCGGATGGCCGTTCTTGGTGGCGATGATGATGTTGGAGAATCCCGCCGCATCGTTCAGCTGCGTGTTCGCGGTGATCGTCAGCTGCTGTTTGTTGTTCTTGAGCACGCCGAGCGGCGTGTTGCTGTTGGCCGAGGCAATGGCCGTCTGCAGCTGGTCGATCGAGATGCCGCGTGCGGCGAGCGCCGTCGGATCGATCTGGACGCGCACGGCATATTTCTGCTGCCCGTAGATCGACACCTGCGCAACGCCGTCAATCGTCGACAGCGACGGCGAAATCACATTCTCGGCAAACGCGTCGAGATCAGTCAGCGGAATTGTGTCGCTGACCAGCGACATCAGCAGGATCGGCGCGTCGGCTGGATTGACCTTGCGGTAGCTCGGCGGGCTGGTCATCTCCGGCGGCAATTGTCGTTGCGTACGTGCGATCGCTGCCTGCACGTCGGCGGCGGCTGCATCGATGTCGCGGTTGAGTACGAACTGAATGGCGATCGAGGTCGAGCCGAGCGAGTTGGTCGTCGAGATCGAATCGATGCCAGCGATAGTGGCAAACTGCTTGATCAGAGGCGTTGCCACCGAGGTCGCCATGGTTTCCGGCGAAGCCCCGGGCAGCGAGGCCGAGACGTTGACAACCGGAAATTCGGCGCTTGGCAGCGCCGCGACCGGCAGGAATTTGTAAGCAAATAGTCCGCCCAGAACCAGGGCGAACGACATGAGCAGCGTGGCGACGGGCCTGCGGATGCAGAATTCGGAAATCATGGCTGTGTTCCGCCCGTCCGGTCAGCCTCGGCAACCTTCGGAGCCGCCCGATCGCCTGTGCCGGTCGAAGCCTTGCCTTCGCGCACCGCCGCGCCGTTCTTCAGTTTGGTCTGACCCTCGACGACGACACGCTCGCCGCTTTTCAATCCTTGGCTGATTGCGGTGTTGGTGCCTTCTGTCAGCGCGACCTGCACGGGCCGCATTTCAACGGTGTTGTCCGGCTTGATTACATAGACGAACGGGCCCTTCTGGCTGGGCTGGACGGCGACCGTCGGAACGGACGTCATTTGTGGCATGATGCCGGCATCGAGCACGACGTTGACGTATTGGCCCGGCCATAGCGAAAGATCGGCGTTGGGCACACTGGCCCGCGTTGCGATCGTGCCGGACGCCGTGTCTACGCTGGAATCGACGAAATCCAGCGTTCCCTTGCCGACCGGCTTCGGGTCGCCGTCCTTGGTCAGCGTCACCGCACCTTGCCGCGGCGCTGCCAGCGCCTTGTGCAGCAAGGCAAGATCGCTTTCGGGGAGATTGAAGTTCACCTGCAGCGGGTCGACCTGCGTGATCGTCACCAGTGGAGTCGACGTGCTGCTGCCGTTGCTGGTGGTGACGAGATCGCCGACGGCGACGCTGACTGCGCCAAGCCTGCCGGAGATCGGCGCCCTGATCGTGGCGAAGCCAAGCTGGATTTGGTCCGCATCGATCGTTGCCTTGTCGGCGTCGACGGTGGCCGCGGCGGATTTCTGTGCCGCGACGGCCTGATCGTAGGTCTGCTGTGTTCCGGCCTGCCTGGCGACGAGATTTTTGGCGCGCTGAAGATCGGCCGTGGCGCTGGCAAGCAGCGCCTGGTCTTTTGCGAGCGTCGCCTGATCGCGTGCCAGTTGCGCCTTCAACGAGCGATCGTCCAGCGAGAAAAGAAGGTCGCCGGCCTTCACCATCTGTCCGTCCTTGACCGCGATTGCGACGATCTGGCTCGAGACCCGCGCGTTGATGCTGACCACGGCAGGAGAGGACACAAAGCCGATGGCATAGCGCCGGACCGGGAAATCGGCCGTCGTAGCGGTGGCGGCAACCACCGAAGTCGTACGCGCGGCATTTGCCGCTGCAGCGGGCTTGTCCGCCGTCGCCGTCTGCTTCGCCGACAGCATCTGCTGAAGACCGCTCATTGCGCTGGGCGAAAGATAGAGCCACGCCGCGGCAACGCAGGCTGCAGCGATCACCGCTAATACGATCTTTCCGCGCATCGACAAAAGACCTCTCGATCCGACACGCCGCTATCCGGTGGCCGTAGTCTAGCTCAACTCGCAGCCTCTTGCCGCGCTTTTGCCAGATAATAGAGGATGCCGAAGGCGAAAAAGGGCCAAAACCCGTCATTACGAAGATTTAATGTGCAGTGCACAATAGAACGGCAGCTAACGCAGCATCGGCCACAGCGTCGCCGCAAGCATCACACCCATGACGATGTTGAACCATTTGAGCCGCACCGCATCCGCCAGAAAGCCGCGCAGCGCCATGCCGAAACCGGCCCAGGTCGAAATGCTCGGCAGCATGACGACGGCGAAAGCGGCTGCGATCAGCACCACCGACACAAACGGGCGTTCCGGACTGGTATAGACGGCCATGGCTGTAATCGCCATCACCCAGGCCTTGGGATTGACCCACTGGAATGCCGCAGCCTCGATGAAGCGCATCGGCTGGCCCTTCGTCTTGTCTTCGCCGCCGAGCGAGCGCGACATGGCGATCTTCCAGGCGAGATAAAGCAGGTAGAGGCCGCCAGCGATCTTCAACCCGGTATGCAGCACCGGAAAGGTCGTCAACACGGCGCCAAGCCCGAAGCCTACGGCAAGCAACAGCACGAGGAAGCCGAAGCCGATGCCGAGCATGTGTGGCACGGTTTTGACCAAGCCGAAATTCACGCCCGAGGCCAAAAGCATGAAATTGTTCGGACCCGGCGTGATCGAGGTCACGAAGGCATAAACCAGCAGAGCAAGGAATGCATCGAAGGTCATGCCGTTCCCCTAATCAATGCGATCGGTGGCAAAGCGACGAGATAGAGCCAAGCTGGATGACTACATCCCTTGCGGGCCGCGGTTCATCGCCGCCACCCCGGTACGGCAGATCTCGACCAGCCCGAGCGGTTTCATGATGGCGATGAACTGATCGAGCTTGGAGCCCTTGCCGGTGATCTCGAAGATGAAATGCTCGGTGTTGGCATCAATGACGCTGGCGCGGAATGCATCGGCGAGCCGGAGCGCCTCGACGCGGGCTTCGCCGGTGCCGGCGACCTTGACCAGCGCGAGTTCCCGCTCCAATGGCCGCTCCTGTCCGAATTCCTGCGACCGCACGGTGAGATCGACGACGCGGTGCACCGGCACGATGCGCTCGAGCTGGTGCTTGATCTGCTCCAGCACGTGCGGCGTGCCGCGCGTCACGATGGTGATGCGCGACAGGTGCTTTTCGTGCTCGGTTTCCGAGACCGTCAGGCTCTCGATGTTGTAGCCACGTCCGGAAAACAGGCCGATGACACGCGCAAGCACGCCCGGCTCGTTGTCGACCAGGACCGAAAGCGTGTGGTTCTCTGGTTTTTCCGTCTCCTTGGCGATGAAATAGGCGGAGCCGGTCGGTTGCAACTGTGCGTTCATGACATGAATCTCGATTTCAAACTTTTGCGCTAATCTGCTGTTTCCGCACAGCTTCCTCGAACCAGGCTACACCAGTTCCCTGCCCTTGGCGTCGATCGCGTTGGCGACAGCTTCGTCCGTCGCCTCGTCCGGCAACAGCATCTCGTTATGCGCCTTGCCGGACGGGATCATCGGGAAGCAGTTGGCGAGCGTCGCCACGCGGCAGTCGAACAGGACGGGCTTCTTGACCGCGATCATCTCCTTGATGGCATCATCGAGTTCGTCCGGCTTGTCGCAGCGAATGCCGTGGCCGCCATAGGCTTCGGCGAGCTTGACGAAATCCGGCATCGCCTCGGTGTAGGAGTGCGACAACCGGTTGCCGTGTAGCAGCTGCTGCCACTGCCGCACCATGCCCATATACTGGTTGTTGAGGATGAAGATCTTGATCGGCGCCTCGTGCTGCACCGCCGCGCTCATTTCCTGCATCGTCATCTGCACCGAGGCGTCGCCGGCGATATCGATGACCAGCGCATCCGGGTGCGCGATCTGCACGCCGAGTGCCGCCGGCAGGCCGTAGCCCATCGTGCCCAGTCCGCCAGAGGTCATCCAGCGGTTCGGCTTCTCGAAATGATAGTGCTGCGCCGCCCACATCTGATGCTGGCCGACCTCGGTGGTGATGTAGGTGTCGAGGTCCTTGGTCAGCGCATAGAGCCGCTGGACGGCGTATTGCGGCATGATCACCTCGTGGTTCATCTTGTAGGCGAGCGAATCGCGCGCGCGCCATTTGGCAATCTGCTCCCACCACGGGTGAAGCGCTTTCTTGTCGGCCTTGGCGGTTGCCCGCCACAGCCGCACCAGATCCTCCAGCACACGCCCGACATCGCCGATGATCGGCACGTCGGTGTGGACGTTCTTGTTGATCGACGACGGGTCGATGTCGATGTGGATCTTCTTCGAATTCGGCGAAAACGCCGTCAGCCGCCCGGTGATGCGGTCGTCGAAGCGCGCGCCGATGCAGAGCATGACGTCGCAATCGTGCATCGCCATGTTCGCTTCATACGTGCCGTGCATGCCGAGCATGCCCATCCAGTTCTTGCCCGACGCCGGATAGGCGCCGAGGCCCATCAGCGTCGAGGTGATGGGAAAGCCGGTGAGGTCGACCAGCTCGCGCAGCAGATGGCTCGCCTCCGGGCCGGAATTGATGACGCCGCCGCCCGAATAGATGATCGGCTTTCGGGCAGCCCCCATCAGCTCGACCGCCGCCTTGATCTTTTCCAGATCGCCCTGGACCTTCGGTTGGTAGCTGGTGCGCGGCGCCGTCTGCGGCGGGACATAGATACCCCTGGCGAACTGCACGTCCTTCGGGATGTCGACGACGACCGGACCGGGGCGCCCTGTCGTTGCCACATGGAAGGCCTCGTGGATCGTTGCCGCGAGCTCGTTGACGTCCTTCACCAGCCAGTTGTGCTTGGTGCAGGGCCGCGTGATGCCGACCGTGTCGCACTCCTGGAACGCATCCGAGCCGATCAGCGAAGTCGGCACCTGGCCGGTCAGGCAGACCAGCGGGATCGAGTCCATCAGCGCGTCCTGCAATGGCGTCACCGCATTGGTGGCGCCCGGCCCTGAGGTCACCAGCATGACGCCGGCCTTGCCAGTCGAGCGCGCATAGCCTTCCGCCGCGTGGCCCGCGCCCTGCTCGTGGCGGACGAGGATGTGCTCGACCTCGTCCTGCTGGAAGATTTCATCGTAGATTGGCAGAACCGCGCCGCCCGGATAGCCGAAAACATGCTTGACGCCATTGTCCTTCAGCGCCTGCACCACCATTTCGGCACCCGTCATTTCGCTCCTTGGCATTTCAGTTCTTGGCATTTCGCGCCGCTCATTCTGTCCACTGCTCATCGTTCTGGTCCCGTACTGTTCGCCATCTGGCGATTGCTCGTCGTTTAGTCGTGTTTCGGGCAATAAAAAAGGCCCCCGAGGGAGCCTGTGTCTTGCGCATGGGAGGTCACCGCCCGGCGGTTACACCGCCTTGCCCACGCGCTTTCCTACGAGAATGAGTGCCTTTTTCATGGTGGCGGACAATAGAATTGGTTTGACGCCGCTGTCAACGGCGAATGTGCACTTGGCCCGACGTCGGCACATCCGCCCATTATGCACCCGCGCCGCCTTTCCGCCGCGCGGGTCTTCCGTTTCAGGCGCAGAGCACCACACCCCTCGCCTTGGCCCAGCGCTCGATGATCTTGCGCTCCTCGAGCGAGGCGAGACGATTGCCGAAACCGCGCACCTGCACCGCACGGTTTTGCGGGTCGAGTTCGATCGTCAGCAACCGCTCGATCTTGCCCAGCGCCGAGCGCCGCAGCACCCAGATCGAGGCATTGCCGGCGATGCATTTGGCCGCGTATATCGAGACGCAATGATGCATCGCCCGGCTCTCGGCGACCAGATCCTCAGCTGTCTTCAACTGACGGACGAAGAAACGCTCGCCATGCGCCTTTGCCTCCTTGGTCGACGGCTGCCAGTCCCAGTCGTCCAGGCACGAGCCGTCCCAGGCGCGATCCTGCGACTGCGTCCCGGCAGTACGCGTGGTCCGCCCGGCAGCGCGGCGGCGCATTGCCTCGATGCGTTCGATCGCGGCAATGTCTCGATGCCATTCCAGCATCTGCCGACGCAGCGAGGCAAGCGTGCGACCCTTCAGGCTGTACGCCGCATCGCGCTGGTGCACGGCGCCGATATAGTCGCAAAGATCGTCGATCTCCTCCTTCGACGCGGGTTGCCCGCAGAAGAACCGTGTCACCTCGCGCCAGAAGGCCAGATCGTTACGTGGCGTGCGCGCGATTTTCGACTTGGCAAGTCGGGCCGCCAACCCGGAATCATCCGTGTAGGACCGGGCGATCACCACCCAAAATGCCTCGTCGAACGTGAAATCGCCGGGCAAGTTCAAGAAGCAATGCACCTCCTTGCGAGACAGCCACGCACAGGCGCCCGCCTTGTAAAGCGAGTCACCACGCGCCACTGCGATATACCAAGCCTTGCGAAGCGCAATCTCGCCGACATTCAACCCCGAGCTGTCCAGCCAGATCCCCTCGAGCGCGGCTGTAACCGGGTAGCGCGCATAGAGATGGCGCGCCGCGGCCAGCCGCAGCCGCTCGGGGTCGCGCGTCTTCAGCTTTGGACGCCACAGCGCGCCGTCGCGAATCGCCATGCCGGCAAAGCCCCGACGTGCCTCGTCGAGCGCCCGCTCGAAATCCGGAGCGGGACGCGGGACGGGAAAAACCCGCCGCAGCGTTACGGCATATGCTTCAATGCGTTCGCGCTCGGCATCCTGCCTGCGCTGAATCATGGACTTTGCCATGGCCGTTCTTCCTGATTGGAACCCTGTCAGCCGCACGCAATTCCAGCGTCGGCACGGAATGTGTCGATCTGGATCGCCGGGTCATTGACAGGTCTCCTTTCAGGACGACGGATCAGAATGGGCGGCTTCTCTAAGCTCGCCGCCAATTTGACGCAAGAGCTATTCTTTCCACGCCCGCGATGGTCTGACGGGTGTTGCAAAGGTGCATCGTTGTCGCCATCAGCGTGTCCGGCCGACGCGTTTCCAGTAGATGAGGGTGCCTGTGAGCCCGCCATGCGGCTTCAGCGCATAATCCGGTATTTCGCCGGCCAGCGTGAAGCCGAGCTTTTCATAGAGCCCGGAAGCCCCCTCCTCTTTTGCCGTGTCGAGGACCAACAGCGTGCGGCCTTTCTCCACAGCAACGGCTTCCGCCGCCTCCATCAGGCGGGTTGCGATGCCCTTGCCGCGGTAATCGAGGCGGATCATCAGCTTGGCGATCTCGGCCCGGTGCGGCTGGTTGGGAGGGCAGTCGAGCAGCAAGGTGATGGTGCCGACCAGAGCCTCGCCGTTCCAGGCCCCAAGCACCGCCCTTTCGCCTCTGGCGGCCGCCTGAAGCGACTTGTTCCAGAAGGCCGCGGCCATCTCCGGCACCAACGGATGCATGAAGCTGACCGAGCCGCCGGCAGCGACTGTCCCGATCAGCAGTTCCGTCAGCATTTTTTGCGTTCCGTCAGCATTGCTGAGTGGCCTGATTTCGATCGAACTCATGTCGTTCCCCTGTCGCCGTCCGTCAGTCGAAACGACTGGTCCGCTTCCGCTTCCTGGCCCGCCGGATTTCCGCGATGCGATCGGCGTCTTCCTCTTGCAGATGTCGCCCGCGTTCCAGCAGTTCGAGCGTGTATTCCTCATAGGTCAGGCCCAGCCGCTCGGCCTTGTGCAGCCGCATCAGCATGATCTCGCGGCTCGGCACTTTCCATGCCTGGGCATGGGCGGTCTGCCAGGCAAGAAACACATAGGGGTCGCCCTTGCCCCAGGGCGGACCGTCATAGTCGTCGAGCGGCGGACCGCCATTGTCGCAGCGTTTTGGACGGCGCGCCTTCACCTCAGCTCCTGGCCAACGCAACCAGATAGTCGGCGGCGTCCGGCCCCGGAGCGTGAAAGACGCAATCGGATGGCGCGCCGAGCGCCAGGCAGTCGCCCGGTTCGAGCCGGTGAACGATGTCCCCCTCTGTGAATTCCAGCCGCCCGGAGATCAGCCATATCTGTTGCCTGATGAAGGCATAAGACGCCGCCGGGAAACTTACCTTGGCGCCGGCCGGCAACTGGATCCGGATCAGTTCGAGGGGCATGTCCGAAACCGGCGAAAGATGCCGCCGCACATAACCCGTAGCCGGATCGCGCCAGAGCGGCTGGTCACGTTCGCGAAGCAGGCCACCGCCCTGCAATTCCGCCCTTGCGATCAATGTGGACAGCGTCATGCCGAAGGCGGCCGCAATACGCACAAGGAGTGCCGCCGTCGGGCTGGTCATGCCGCGTTCTACCGTGCTCAGCATGGCTTTCGAAACATCGGACCGCTCCGCCAGTTCTGCCAAGGACCAGCCTCGAGCCACTCTTTCGGTATGTATTCTTCTGCCGATGGTCGAGGAGATGTCGTTCGCTATATCATCCATTAATCCAATATATCGAAATTCTTCTACAGAGCAACGGCCGTTTCATCCAGTTTTCGCAAACTCCTTAATGTCCGCTAAACCATCCGGCCTCATCCCACCTTAACCCCGTTCGCCTAGGCTCATCGCTTTGGGAAAAGGGGACCGGCGTATCCATGCTCGTTGAACGCGAAGCCTCCATTGGGGAACCGACTTTGCTGGAGCGCCGCAGGGCGGAGCAGAACGACAAGCGCATTCTGGGCAATGTCGTGCAATGCGACGGCGCGCGCGCCACCATCAGCGCCTATGCCGACGATATCGAAGGCACGGTCACCGGCCTGTGGAGCGTCGGCAAGATGATCTCGATCAATCTCGGTACATCACGAACCGTCGGCCTGGTCTATGAAATCGGCAAGTCGGATCGTGCCTGGAGCAGCGAGGGCCAGAATCCGATCGAGGTCAGCATCGAATTGATCGGCGAGGTGCGCGACGGTGCCGAACCCGGCGCGAAGCCGATCTTCGACCGTGGCATCACAACCTACCCGCATATCGGCGCCATTGCCCATCGTATCCGCAGCCGCGACCTGCAGGCCGTCTACGATCTCGCCGGTCGTCATTCGATCACCATCGGCACGCTGTCGCAGGACGAGGCCATCGACGCCAATATCGCCATCGACGATACGCTGGCGCGCCATTTCGCCATTGTCGGCACCACCGGGGTCGGCAAATCGACCGCCGTGTCGCTGCTCTTGCGCAAATCGATCGCCGCCCGGCCCGACCTGCGCGTGCTCATCCTCGATCCACACAACGAGTTCGCCGCGTCGTTGCCCGAATATTGCGTCAGGGTCGATTCGACGACGCTCGACCTGCCCTTCTGGATGTTCAAGCTAGAGGAATTTGCCGAGGTGCTGTTTCGCGGCCGCGAGACGGTTCCGGAAGAGGTCGACGCCTTGCGCGATCTCATTCCCGCGGCCAAGAACCTCTACCGCAATCCGAACTCCGGCAACTATCTGCGGCGCAGCACCGATGTGCTGACCGCCGACGCGCCGGTGCCCTATCGCATTGCCGACCTTATCAAGCTGGTCGACGAACGCATGGGATTGCTGGAAAGCAAGAACGATCGCCCGACCCTCAGGTCACTGAAGACACGTATCGAATCGGCGGCATCCGATCCGCGCTACCGTTTCATGTTCAACTCGCGCCTGATCGAGGACACCATCCACGAGACGATCGGCAACATCTTCCGCGTGCCGCATCACGGCCGCCCGGTGACCTGCTTCGAAATGGCCGGCATGCCGTCCGAGGTGGTCAATTCCGTTTGCTCGGTCCTGGCGCGGCTGGCCTTCGACCTGGCGTTGTGGAGCGAAGGCCGCCTGCGGCTGCTCTTCCTGTGCGAGGAAGCGCATCGCTATATGCCGGCCGATCCGCGCCTCGGTTTCGCGCCGACGCGGCACGCGCTGTCGCGCATCGCCAAGGAAGGCCGCAAATATGGCTGTTATCTCGGCGTCGTCACCCAGCGCCCGGGCGAACTCGACCCGACCATCCTGTCGCAGTGCTCGACGTTCTTTGCCATGCGGCTCGCCAACGAGCAGGACCAGGCGATCATCCGCTCGGCGATCGCCGATTCCTCGGCTTCGACGCTGGCGTTCCTGTCTTCCATGGGCCAGCGCGAGGCTATCGCCTTCGGGGAAGGCGTGGCGACGACGATGCGGATGAAGTTTGAAAAGCTCTCCGAGGATTTGATCCCTGGCACCGCCAAGCGCGAGAATGCCTTGCCGTCCGAAACCGGCGACGAGGTCGACCTCGTGGCGATCGTCGAACGGCTGCGCAACGTGCCGAAATCACAACAGGCAATGCCTTTCGCGGAAGTCGTCGATCCGGGCCGGCAGGCCGGCGATTCGGACTATCGCAAGCCGTCGGCCGCACGCACCCAGCGAAACGACGATTTCGACTTGCGCTACGGCCTCAAGCCGGCGACCTTCGGCCTGCGTCCCCCAGAATGATTGAGCCGAGCGACTTTTAGGCAGCGCTCGCAGATATCAAAGCTGAGTTTCGATGGCTGTCTTGTCTATAACTGACCACACCTGGCGAATTTTCCCTCTCTGAAGCTCATAAAATACGTTCTCGGCAAACGAAATTCTCTTCCCGCTTACATCGAGCCCAAGGAACGTTCCCCTTGGCGCGCAGTCGAAGCTTAGCCGGCTCGCTACATAAGGCGGATCGGCAACCAATAGCTGAATGTTGAAATAAAGGTCCGGAATTTCGTCGAAGTCTCTGACCAACATTTCGAGATAGCCGGACAATCCGAGCTTGCGACCGTTGTGGGTCACTTCATCATGAACAAACCTCCCCAGATTTGGCCAATCCTGCTTGTTCAGGCATGCAATATAGCCTCGGTAAAGACCGGAGAGATCGGATTTAGTCACGGCAACACCTCTATTTCCGGCAAGCCCCGCAAAGGCAGCATCTCAGCTTGACGGGGTGATGTCGGTCTGCGTGCACCGGAAACGAAGAAAACGATACCAGACGGCCGGAATCACGAATTCAATGACGGAATTCAGGCACAGACGCGGTTGCGCCCTTGCCTCTTCGCCTCATAGAGCTGGCGATCGGCGCGGCGATAGAACTCCTCGGCGGTTTCCTTGCGATCCCAGACGGCAAGCCCGACGCTGGTGGTGATTTTCAGTCGGACATTGCCCGTCAGCACCGACATGTTGGCGATCGCCTTGCGGATGCGCTCGGCGAATTTGGATAGCAGCTCGGCGTCCATATTGGGCGTGACCACCGCGAACTCCTCGCCGCCCAGGCGCGCCACCACGTCGTGATAGCGTGTCATGTCCTTGAGACAGTTGGCGACCGCCCGCAACACCTCGTCGCCGACATCGTGGCCGTGGCTGTCGTTGACCTGCTTGAAATGGTCGAGGTCGAGGATCATCAGCCCTACTGGTTTCTCGATGCGGCGGAACTCTTCGAGATATTCCTTCAGCGCATCGTCGAAATAACGCCGGTTCTGCATGCCGGTGAGGCTGTCGGTGAGCGCCGCATGCTCCAGCGTCTCCGAACGCGCGCTGAGCGAAACGGTCATGGCGCGCAGCTTGCCTTCTTCCGTCGCCTGCTTTCGGATCAGCGGGTAGATGAAGAAAATGCCGAAGAACAGCGCAGTCGCCAACAGCACGCCCGTCGCAAACAGCAGCTTGTTGAGATAGACGATTTCATCGAGTTTTGAAGGCGTATTGCTAATGTCGGCGGCCAGGGTTTGCAGGAGCCCATAGGCGTAAAGCGTCACCAGGCCGGCGGCCAGGATCACAAAAATAAAGACGAAAAAGGCTGATTCCGCCTTGTGGAAACGCATCTGCTCCCCGTTGGAAAGTTCGTAGCGATCTTATGGCATGCGGGAACTTACGGACAGTTAACCTGGACAACTTCAACGCGAAATGTCCCCTCGGTGTCGACTTTTCAGGTTGCGCTCGAAGGAGGGAGTGAGAGCATCGAGTCGATCCCCCCATCAGGACGCAATCTCTGCCATTCCGGGCCCAATTGGTGCCTGAACCAGGTCGCCTGCCGTTTGGCATATTGCCGCGTCGCGATTTTCGCGCGCTCGATGGCCTCGGGAAAACTGAAGGCGCCGGCCAGCGCGGCCTGAAGCTCGCGAACACCGATTGCTTTCATCGCCGGCAGGTCGGGATCGAGGCCGAGCGCTGAAAGCTGTTTCACCTCGTCCAGTGCCCCCTCATCCAGCATGCGGTCGAAGCGGGCATCGATCCGCTCCACCAGAGCCGCTCGCTCCGGCTCGATGACGAAAAAACGCGCGCTGCTCCCGTCGATCAACGGCCGGCCACGCGCGGCCTGCCAGTCCAGGATGGAACGGCCCGACGCGTCGAGCACCTCCAGCGCCCGCACGATGCGCTGGCCATCCGTCGGCTTCAGCATCATGCCGGCCGCAGAATCCTCGCGCAACAGGATGCGGTGCAATCTCACTGCGCCCTGTTCCTGGAGCTCGTAGCGCCAGCGGTCGCGGATCGACTTCGGAATGTCGGGCATCTCCGAGATACCTTCCGTGAGCGCCCGGAAATAAAGCCCGGTTCCGCCGACGAAAATCACTGGCCGCTCCGAAAGCGTGCCGTCGTCGATCAGCTTTATGACATCACGCAACCAGGCGCCGGTTGAATAGGCGGTGGACGGATCGACGTGTCCATAAAGAAAGTGGGGAACGCGGGCGAGTTCGGCAGGACCAGGCCGCGCCGTCAGCACGTCGAGCACCGAATAGCCTTGCATGGAATCGGTGTTGACGATGACACCGCCATTGCGCTCGGCGAGGTCGAGTGCGAGCGCCGACTTGCCGCTGGCGGTCGGCCCGGCTATCAGGATCGCGTTCTTCACGCGGCCTTCGCCCGCCTGTCCGCTGGAATTTTCGATGCTGCTGATCGCCACGCTTCTATCCCATCCCGCCGGCCGCGCATTGACGTCGACGCTAGCGAATATGGCCTCGCGGTCGGTCGGCGCAAGCGCTGTTCGCTGGCTGGCCGAAGGCATCGCCTGCGAGCTCGACTTGCCGGAGACCGCCGACGCTTCCGAAATAACGGCGCGCCTGCGTGCCGCGCTGGCTTCCGAACCGATCGACGTGGCCGTCCAGCCGGCCGAGAACAGGCGCAAGAAGATCCTGATCGCCGACATGGATTCGACGATGATCGACCAGGAATGCATCGACGAGCTTGCCGACGAGATCGGCGTCAAGGATCGCGTCGCCGCCATCACGGCGCGATCGATGAACGGCGAGATCGCATTCGAGCCGGCCTTGCGCGAGCGCGTGGCGCTGCTCAAGGGTCTCGATGCCGCAATCATCGACCGCATCATCGACAATCGCCTGACGCTAGCCTCCGGCGGCCGCACGCTCGTCCAGACAATGGCGGCCAATGGCGCCTGGACGGCGCTGATCTCCGGTGGTTTCGACATCTTCACCACCCGCATCGCAGCATTGCTCGGCTTTCACGAAAATCGCGCCAACCGCCTGATCGAGCAGGATCGCCGCTTCACCGGCCTGGTCGCCGAACCGATCCTCGGCCGCGCCGCCAAGGCCGAAGCCCTTATCGAGATTTCCGCCGGCCTCGGCCTGACGCCTGCCGATGCCATTGCCGTCGGCGACGGCGCCAACGATCTCGACATGATCCGTCTTGCCGGCATCGGCGTCGCCTTGCATGCCAAGCCGGCCGTCGCAGCCGAGGCAAAGATCCGCATCGACCACGGCGACCTCACCGCCTTGCTTTATCTGCAGGGTTATCGCCGGGAGGAATTTGTCGAATGACGCCGATCCGCACCGAGCGCCTGATCCTGCGCAACTGGGAAGATCGTGACCGCGAGCTCTTCCATCGCATCAATTCCGACGAGTTGGTCATGGAATTCTTTCCGTTTCGCCGCGACCGTGCCCAGTCGGACACCAAGATGGAGGAGTTGCGCGCGGCTATCGATCGCGACGGCTTCGGCTTCGCGGCCGCTGAGATCGCAGCCACAGGCGAATGCATCGGCTTCGTCGGCATAACCCGAACTGATCATTTGCCATTCCTGCCGCCCGGCACGATCGAGATCGGCTGGCGGCTGGCACCCGAATTCTGGGGCCGCTTCTATGTCACCGAAGCAGCCGAAGCCTGGCTCACCTATGGCTTTGAAAGACTTGGCCTCGACGAAATCGTGTCCTTCGCAGTCAAGGATAACAGCCGGTCCACTGCCGTTATGGAGCGCCTGGGCATGATCGCCGACCCCGCCTCCGATTTCGACCATCCCGGTGTTCCGGACAGCCACACCGCACTCAGGCGACATGTCTTCTACAGGCTGTCACGCACAGACTGGCAGGCAAGAAAAAGAGCGGCCCGCTAGCCGCCCTTTTTCGTTTCAAGATCAGAGCATTGCAGGCTCTTCCGGACTCAATCCATCCGGATTGTCACAAACCTCAGCTCGCCGGTCTTCGACGCCAGCATCAACAGCGCGTTCTTGCGCCCCTGCTCCTTCAGCGCGCCGATCCGGTCCATGACGTCCTTGGGCGTTGCGACCGATTCCTGCGCGATCTCGGTGATCACCTCGCCCGGCTGGATGCCGCGTTCGGCAGCCGCCGAATCCTTGGAGACGTCGGTCACGACGACGCCGGAGACGTCGGCGGCGATGCCGAATTTCGTGCGCGTCTCCTCATTGAGCTCGCCGATCGTCATGCCGAGCACGGCAGCCGTCGAAACCGCAGGCGCCTTGTCGGCATCGTCCTGGTCGGCGTTGCCGTTTTCACCGCCGCTGGCAAGCTTTTCGCCGTCCTCGAGCCGGCCGAGCGTCACCTTGACGGTCTGCTCGACCCCTTTGCGCACGATGATCACGTCGACCGCCTTGCCGACCGGGCTCTCCGCCACGACGCGCGGCAGGTCGCGCATTTCATGGATGTCCTTGCCGTCGAATTTGATGATGACGTCGCCGGCCTGGATTGTGCCGTTGTCGACCGGCCCGCCCTTGATGACGCCGGCGACCAGCGCGCCCTTGGCGGTCACCATGCCCAGGCTTTCGGCAATGTCGTCGGTCACCGGCTGGATGCGCACGCCGAGCCAGCCGCGCCGCGTCTCGCCGAACTGGCGAAGCTGGTCGACGACGCCCGAGGCAAGCTGCGACGGGATCGAGAAGCCGATGCCGATCGAGCCGCCCGATGGCGAGATGATTGCCGTGTTGATGCCGATGACCTCGCCGCTGCTGTTGAACAGCGGTCCGCCGGAATTGCCGCGGTTGATCGCGGCATCGGTCTGGATGAAGTCGTCATACGGGCCGGAATTGATGTCGCGATTGCGTGCCGAGACGATGCCGACCGTCACCGTGCCGCCGAGACCGAACGGATTGCCGATCGCCATCACCCAGTCGCCGACACGCATCGTGTTGGAATCGCCGAACTTCACCGCCGTCAGCTTGTGCCCTTTCGGATCGACCTTCAGCACCGCGACATCGGTCTTGGTGTCGGTGCCGACCAGCGTCGCCTTGAGCGTCACCCCATCGGAGAAATTCACCTCGATGTCGTCGGCATCGGCAATGACGTGGTTGTTGGTCACCACGATGCCCTGCTCGGCGTCGACCACGAAGCCGGAGCCCAGCGACTGCACCTTTTGCCCGCCGCCGCCCTTGTCGCCGCCACGGTTCTTGAAGAAATCGTCGAAGAAGTCCTGGAAGGGCGAGCCCTCCGGCAGCTGCGGCATCGGCACTGCGCCCGGCCCCTCAGTGCCTTTAACAGTCTGCGACGTCGAGATGTTGACCACGGCGCCAAGCAGGCCGGCGGCGAGATCGGCAACCGAGGGCGGCCCGTCGGCTGCCATCGTCGGCGCCACGAACGACGGAACGGCAACGGCGCCGACCAGAAGCGCAGCGGCCCCGGCGATGAACGTCCGCCTCGCTGCACGCAGAAGGGTGGTGGATGTCATCGAAAGGCCTCCGGGTGTTCTGAAAAAAGCGCTTCGGCAAAAAACGCCGCGTCGCGTCATGTTGGCAAGAAATAAGGCACGTTTGCGGCTATGGCTACCGCCAGAGAATAAATCCTCTGTTACGCCGGCTATCCCTGCACCGGCCCTACTGGCCGGTGCTTGGCTGAGCCGCCGGTGGCGCGGGAGCGGCAGGTGCTGGCGCTGGTGCCGCCGGTGCCGCAGGCGTTTCCTTGCTGTCCGGGTCGCGGAAGAAGCGGAAGAACTCGGAATTCGGCGACAGCACCATCGTCGTTCCTGCGCTGTTCAGCGCCGTGCCATAGGCATTCATCGACCGGTAGAAATCGAAGAAGGCCGGATCGCGCTGATAGGCCCCGGCAAACGTCGCGCTGCGCTGGGCTTCACCTTCACCGCGCAGGATTTCAGACTCTTTCTGCGCTTCGGCGACGATTTCGACCACTTCGCGGTCGGCGCGAGCCCTGATCCGCTGCGCTGCCTCGTTGCCGCGCGCCCTCAGCCGCTCGGCTTCGGCGAGACGTTCGGCCTTCATGCGGTCGAAGGTCTGCTGCGAGACTTCGGCCGTGAGATCGGTACGGCGGATGCGGACATCCTCGATCTGCAGGCCAAGCGAGGTGGCATCAGGCCTCAGCTGATCGCGCACCTCGCGCATCATCACGGCGCGCTCTTCCGAGAGTGCCGCCTCGAAGTCGCGCAGGCCGTAGACGCGGCGCAAGGCAGCGTCGAGACGCGTCCTCAGCCGGGCCTCGGCCAGTTCGATCTGGCCGGAAACCGCGGCGCGGAACACACGCGGGTCCGAGATACGATAGGCGATAAAGGCATCGACCTCATAGAATTTGCCGCCCGAAACCTGGACACGGATGTTGTCGAGGTCGAAGCGCAGGACCCTGTTTTCGATCAGCTGGACGGTGTCGGCATCGAAGAAGGAGAATGGCGCCTTGAAATAGATGCCCGGCTGGTTCTTGACGTCGACGATTTCGCCGAACCTGAGCACCAGCGCCTGCTGGCGCGCATTGACGACGAAGACCGACGAATAGAGCAGGAACAGGATGACCGCGGCGATGACCGCAATGACGGGAAGACGGTTGGCCATCACTGGTTTCCTCCGGTGGCCGGTGCCGGCGCCTTCTGCTGCAATGCCGGCAGCGGCAGGTAGGGAACCACCCCTTGCCCGTTGCCTTGCTCGACGATGACCTTGCTCGAATCCTTCAGCACCCTCTCCATCGTCTCCAGGTAGAGCCGCTTGCGCGTCACTTCCGGCGCCTTTGCATATTCGTCATAGACCGAGATGAAGCGCTGCGCCTCGCCTTCGGCCTCCTGCACGACCCGGTTCTTGTAGGCGGCCGCGTCTTCGCGGATCTGTGCGGCCGCACCGCGCGCCTGGCCGAGCTTCTGATTGGAATACTGATTGGCCTGCTCGACGAACTTGTCCTCGTCCTGTTCGGCCCGCTGCACCTCGTCGAACGCGTCTGCCACCTCGCGCGGCGGCGCGGCGTCCTCGATGGAAATTGCGTTGACGTTGAGGCCGGCCTTGTAGCCGTCCAGCGTCGTCTGGATGATCTCACGCACCGACGCCGCAATGCCTTGCCGGTCGTCGCGGAAAATGTCCTGCGCCGGGCGCCGGCCGACCGCTTCGCGCATCGCGCTTTCGGCGACCTGCTGCAGCATGCCGCCCGGGTCGGACACGTCGAACAGATAGGCCTTCGGGTCGGAAACCTGATAGGCCACCGAGAATTGCACGTTGACGATGTTCTGGTCGCCGGAAAGCATCAGGCCATCGCCGCTGGTGCTGCCGCCGCCGATGCTGACAAGCTGCTCGGCGATGTTAGCGGTCTCGACCGTTTCGATGGGCCACCAATGGAAATGCAGGCCCGGCTGCGACAGCTCCGCCTTCGGCTTGCCGAACCTGAGCTCCACCGCAACTTCATCTGGCTGGACGGTGTACACTGCCTTGAACGCCCATAGCACCACCAGCGCCGCGGCAATCAGCCCGAACACGGCAGGGCTCGCGCCACCGCCGCCCGGCAGCGCGCGCCGCAACCGGTCCTGCCCGCGCCGGATGATATCCTCGAGATCGGGAGGCGAGCCCTGCGGGCCGCTGGGTCCTTTTGGTCCCTGACCCCAAGGCCCCTGATTGTTGCCGCCGCCCCACGGGCCGCCGCCGCCGCTCTTGTCGTTCCAGGGCATGAATGTCCTTTCGCTTGGAATTCCCTCAAGCGCCGGCTCACCGGCGCAAAATCCAATATTATTCTTCTATAGGGATGCGACGGCACGCTTTCAACGCGATCGGCTGCCGCCACTGTCCGCCTTTGGGTCCATCTAGACCTGTCGCGACCCCTTTGTCGCCTTCAATGCACGTCGCGGCGCCGCTCGTAAACCGAATAGCGTGTCGCATGGCTGTCCTTTTCGCCAGCCTCCACCTCCTGCGAGCGGACGATCCGCCACAGCGCCGGATCGATCGGCGGGAAATGGGCATCGCCGTCGACCGCGGCCAGAACATGGGTCACGTGCAGCCGATCGGCCAACGGCAGCGCCTGAGCGTAGATTTCGCCGCCGCCGATGACGCAGATCTCGTCGGCGCCGGCCATGCAGCGCCCGCGCACCGTCGCCAGCGCGATTGCGTCCTCGATCGAGTGCGCGACTTCGACGCCCTCGGCGCGCCATGCCTTGTCTCGTGTCACCACGATGTTGAGCCTGCCCGGCAATGGGCGGCCGATGCCTTCATAGGTCTTGCGGCCCATGATGATGGGCTTGCCCATCGTATCGGCTTTGAACCGCTTGAGATCGGTGGACAGCCGCCACGGCAACCCACCCTCGCGCCCGATCACGCCGTTCTCGGCGATGGCGACATAAAGCGCGAGGTCCATCAGCCGCCGTTTCCGCCATCCGATGGCTCCAGCAGCAATATGTCGATGTCGTGCTCGGGGTAGAAGTTCTGCGCCTTCATCTCGAACGTCGTCGGTCCGATCTTCCTGACGTTTTCGCCGCAAAACGAGACCAGGTTCTTCGGATCGCCCTTGTCGACGGTCAGCTTGAACGCACCGATGTTTCCCGACGCCCAGTTGCCGCCCGTGGTCAGGATATAGGCGATGCGGTTCTCGAAATATTTGGGGTAGCCGTCGGGATCGTCCTTGGCTGCCTTGCGCACGGCATTCTCGAAGGCATCGTCCATGCAGTAGCGTGTCTTGTAGGCGGCATACTGACCCTGGAACTGGCCGTCATAGAAGAAGCTGACCGAGGAGGTGCCGCCGACGCTCGGCTTGTAGCGATGCGAGACATGGACCGCCTTGTTGGCCGGAAACGTCGAGCGCCACCAATAGGTCGAGCGCAATTGCCAGAACGGCGTATAGACGGTCTTCATGCCCGAACCGTCGTCAGCAGTGTCCTCGATGATGATGCCGCGGTTGACCCAGTCGTCGGCGACCGCTTGCGGCAGCTTTGCCAGCGCTGCCTTGGCCGCATCGCCGAACGGATAGAACGGCACGCCCTGCGCCTTCAGGTCAGCGCCGATGTCGATGCCGAGCGCGAACACCTTCTGCTCGAGCTGCGGCTTTGCCGGCTCCCCGTCGATCGTCACTTCGAAGCCGAGGAAATTGTCGCTCTGCGCCTCCGGAATCGCTGGTATTTCTTCGGGGTCGCCTTCGATGTCGGGCATCGGAAAGGCGACGATCGCATCGACATCCTTGTCGGTATTGTTGCGGAAGACGTAATCGACCATCACTTTTTCCGGCGAGATGTAGAGATCCTCGCTTTCCATCGCCACCGCATCGCTGCGCGAAAGAATCAGCCCACCGGTGCCGAGTTCGGCGACCGAATCATTGGCGAGCGCAGGCGTAGCCGAGAGCGCCAAGGCTGCGGTCAGGACGTAACGGAACATGGAAACTCCCCCGGCGAGAATGCCAACATGACTCTAGCTGTTCAATGTGGCGTTTCAAAGCCTTTCGGCAAATGCGCCGGCGCCTGCCGGCATGTCGTGTCGGTCTAGACACGCCGGTCCCGATCGGGCAGGAGTTCGCCCATGCGCAAGCTTCTCGTCATCGGCATCGGCGCCGGCAATCCGGAACACATGACGGTCCAGGCCATTAACGGTCTCAATCGGGCCGACGTGCTGTTCATTCCTGACAAGGGCGCCAAGAAGAACGATCTCGCCGAATTGCGCCGCCAGATCTGCGACCGCTTCGTCATTAATCCGAACTCGCGCCGTGTCGAATTCGACGTGCCGGTGCGCGCCGAGCCGGCGCCTTCCTACCGCTCGACCGTCGACGACTGGCACGAGGCGATCGCCGCGATCTACGAAGGCCTGATCCGCGACGAACTCCCTGAAGATGGCTGCGGCGCCTTCCTGATCTGGGGCGATCCGTCGCTCTACGACAGTGCGCTGCGCATCCTTGAGCGCGTGCGCCTCAGAGGCAATGTAGCGTTCGAGCTGGAGGTCGTCCCTGGCATCACCGCCATCCAGGCACTCGCAGCCAGCCACAAAATGGCATTGAACCGGATCGGCGACGCCATTTTGATCACCACCGGCCGCCGGCTCGCCGAGGAAGGTCTGCCCGAAAACGCCGGCAGCACCATCGTCATGCTGGACGGCAAATGCGCCTTCAACACGCTGGACGACAACGACGTCACCGTTCACTGGGGCGCCTATCTCGGGACGCCCGACGAGATCGTCATCTCGGGCCGGATTGGCGACGTCGGCGACAAGATCGTGACCACCCGTGAGCAGGCCCGCCGGAAAAAAGGCTGGATCATGGACACCTATCTGCTGCGCAAGCCGGGCGAGCCTAAGAAGTAACAGGGATCACACGCGGCATGAATTCCGCCGGCGTCACGCTGCGTCGATCTCGGCCTGCAGTGCCTCCATATGCGCCGCCGCTGCTGAAGACGCAGCCCGCTCGATGGCGCGGAAGCGGCTGACCACAGCAAGCCCGACCGACGTCAACTGGGCGCCACCGCCTTTTTTGCCGCCCGTCTGTGCCGCAACCAGCGGCTTGCCGAACACGCGGTTCATGTCTTCGACCAGATCCCAGGCGTGCTTGTAGGACATCTCCATGCCGCGTGCCGCGGCCGAAATCGAGCCGAAGGCGGCGATCTGTTCCAGAAGCTCGATCTTGCCCGGTCCGATGCGGCCATCTGGATCGAGATTTATCCGCAAACTCAGCGACGGCATTTGCTCCTCCGCGGTCACGCTATTCTACAGGTTCTGCAGCGATACCGCTATTCCAAAACGATATAGCGAATCATCGGCCGTTCACTCATCCGCCTCGGCGGGCAGGCCGGCGCCGGTATTCGCCCGGTCGAAGCTCACCGTCTTGACCACGGCGAACACCTGTCGACCAAGCCGAAGCCCCAGTGTCTGCCGCGACTGTTCTGTGATGCGGGCAAGCACGGTTGCGCCATTGCAGTCGAGGCCGATCTCGACGGTAGGCCCTTCGCCCGGCTCTATCGCCACGATCGTGCCCGGCAATATGTTGAGCGCGCTGAGGCCAACCGGCTGCTCGGTGGCGATCATCACGTCGCGGGCACGGATGCGGACGCGCACCGGCGCACCGACTGGCGTTGCCAGAAGCGGCACCCGGATCTCGCCCGCCAATGAGCCTAGCACCGTCATGCCGAAGGCTTCGTCGTGGCGCAGAACCGCGGTATCCAGCACGGCGCCGCCCTCGCCGCGCTCTTCGGCCGGCAATAGATCCAGACGCTGCATGATCGCTCCGGTCGGACCGGAAGCGGCGACCTTTCCTTGCATCAGCACCACGACGTCGCTCGCCAGCCGCGCCACTTCGGCGATCGAGTGGCTGACATAGACGATCGGAATTTTCGTCTCGTCGCGCAGCCGCTCGATGTAAGGCAAGATCTCGGCCTTGCGCCGCTCATCGAGCGACGCCAGCGGCTCGTCCATCAGCAGCAATTTCGGACTGGCAAGCAGCGCCCTGCCGATTGCCACGCGCTGCTTCTCGCCACCGGAGAGTTTTGCCGGCCGCCGATCGAGCAAATGGCCGATCCCGAGCAGTTCGACCACACCATTGATATCGGCGTAACGCTCGGCAGCCGGCGTGAACCAGCGGCCATAGCGCAGATTGCTCGCCACGCTCATATGCGGAAACAGCCGCGCATCCTGGAACACCATGCCGATCCGCCGTTTGTGCTTCGGCACGAACAGACCGGCATCGCTATCAACCAGCACGCGGCCCTCGGCCGCGATGCGACCTTTGTCGGGGCGGATCAGCCCGGCAATCAAATTGATCAGCGTCGTCTTTCCGGAGCCGGAAGGCCCGAACAGCGCGGTCAGCCGCCCGGCGCTTTCGAAGCGGGCATTGACGGTGAAATCGCCAAGCCGGTGGCTGATGTCGACCTGAACCGTCATTCGATGTCCATCCGCCGGCCGACACGCCGCGCCAGCACTTCCGAGGCAACAAGTGCCGCCATCGAGATGAAGATCGAGATCAGCGTCAGCCTGAGCGCGCCGGCGTCGCCGCCGGGAACCTGCGTGAAAGTGTAGATCGCCGACGGTAGCGTCTGCGTCTCGTTCGGAATGTTGGAGACAAAGGTGATCGTCGCGCCGAATTCGCCCATCGCCTTGGCGAAGGAGAGGATCGCACCGGCGATCAGCCCGGGCAGGATCAGCGGCAGCGTGATCGTGCCGAATACCCATAGCGGATTGGCGCCGAGCGTGCCGGCGGCCGCCTCGATTTTGCGGTCGACGGCCTCGATCGACAGCCGGATGGCCCGCACCATCAGCGGAAAGCCCATCACGCCGCAGGCGAGCGCGGCGCCAGTCCAGCGGAAGGAAAAAACGATCCCGAAATGTTCGGCCAGGAAAGCGCCGGCCGGACCACGCTTGCCGAAAGTCAACAGCAGCAAATAGCCGGTCACCACCGGCGGCACGATCAGCGGCAGATGCACCAGACCATTGAGCAGCGTCTTGCCCCAGAACTGGCCGCGGGCAAGCACAAGAGCGATCAGGATGCCCGGCGGCAGGCTGGCAATCATCGCCACGGTCGCCACCTTGATCGACAGCTGGACCGCATTCCATTCGTCGGGAGCGAGATCCAGCAGCCAGTTCATGTGCGGTGCCGTACGTCAGTTGCTCGGCGCGAGGATTGTAAAACCTTGCGCCTTGAAGAGTTCGCCAGCCTTGGCGGATTGCAGGCATTTCAGGAATGCCGGGGTATCCCTGCTCTTCGAATCCGCAAGCTGGGCGACTGGATAGATGATCGGCGGATGGGTACCCGCGGGGAAAGTGCCGACCACCTTCACGCCAGGCTCCGCATGCGCATCCGTGGCGTAGACGATGCCGAGTGCTGCCTCGCCGGTCGACACCAGCTTTAGGGCGGCGCGGACATTCTCGGCCTGCGCCACCTTGCCTTCGACCGAAGACCAGGCACCGAGCGATTCGAGGGCTGCCTTGCCGTATTTGCCTGCCGGCACAGCTTTGACATCGCCCATGGCAAGTTTGCCGTCACCGACGAGCTTGGCAAGATCAAAACCCTTTTCGATCCTGGTTTCAACCTTGGAATCCCGTGGCGCAACCAGAACGATCTGGTTACCGAGCAGTTTCACTTGGGTTTCGGGCTTGGTCAGCTTCCTGTCAGCAAGATATTTCATCCAGTCGAGATCGGCCGAGATGAACAGGTCTGCTGGCGCGCCGCTTTCAATCTGCCTGGCCAGCGCCGAGCTCGCCGCGTAGGAAATGGTCGCCGCCTCGCCGACATCGGCCTCGCAGGCCTTGTTGACGGCATCGAGCCCATCCTTCAGGCTCGCCGCGGCAAACACGACCACCTTGTCATCGGCATGGGCCGCCGGCACCGCGGCCATCAGGATGGCGGCGAGACCCGCGATGGCAATCGTCGTCGAACCTTTGCGCGCCAGCATGAAACTCTCCTCGTCTCCGAACGCCCGAAGCCGTCCATCGATATATCCATGTGAACATAACAAGGAAAGGCTCTTTACCGCCTATGGCATTCTGAGCTGAGGTTTTCCCGGCCTGCGATAATCTTCGTTGGATACAGCGGCACCGAGGCCGAAGGAAATATTCACATGAAAATCAGCGACCAGGGATTGCGCGTCAAGTCAAGTCGGCCAATAAAGATGGATGCTGACAACGCCCGAGGGCGTAGCCGCAGTAGGCAATGTCGACATGCACAGTCAGCTATGGTGCTAGACCGCGATCGGTGCCTTGATCGTCGCGTCGGCGAAATAGTTCTCGAGCCGGAAATCCTCGAAGCGGAAGGCAAAGAGATCCTTCACCTCGGGATTGATCCACAGCGTCGGCAACGCCTTGGGCGTGCGCCGCAATTGTTCGCGCGCCTGCTCGAAATGGTTCGAGTAAAGATGCGCGTCGCCGAGCGTGTGGATGAAATCGCCGGGTTTCAATCCGGTCACCTGCGCCACCATCAACGTCAGCAACGCATAGGAAGCGATGTTGAACGGCACACCGAGAAAGATATCGCCCGAACGCTGGTAGAGCTGGCAGGAAAGCTTGCCTTCCGAAACATAGAACTGGAACAGGCAGTGGCAGGGCGGCAAGGCCATGGCCTCCACCTCGGCCGGGTTCCACGCCGAAACGATCAGCCGCCGCGAATTAGGATTTTTGCGTATCTCCTTCAGAAGATTCGCAATCTGGTCGATAGCGCCGCCATGGCCGTCCGGCCACGACCGCCATTGTTTGCCATAGACCGGGCCGAGATCGCCGTTCTCGTCGGCCCACTCATCCCAGATCGAGACGCCGTGATCGTTGAGATATTTGATGTTGGTGTCGCCGGCCAGGAACCACAAAAGTTCGTGGATGATCGACTTCAGGTGCAGCTTCTTGGTGGTGGTGACCGGAAAGCCGCGGGCCAGGTCGAAGCGCATCTGGTAGCCGAATACCGAGCGCGTTCCGGTGCCCGTGCGGTCGCCGCGATCAGCGCCGTTTTCCAGCACATGCTTCAGAAGGTCGAGATACTGGCGCATCGGCTCCGGTCCGATTCGGGTTGTCAGCCATCATAGCCGAATGACCGTCGGCCGAACACAGCAAAGCGAGACGATTCCAGCAGAAGTCTCACCAGCACCGGCGGCGAGGTTGCTCAGAGCGAGCCGAGCATGCCCAGATCCTTGGCGACGAGGTAATAGAATGTCACCCGGCTCTTGCTGTTGTCGGCCGCCATAGCTTTGCAGGTCTTTTCGATAGCCGCATCCGCCTTGGCACCGTCGGTGACGCCGAGCTTGCCGGCGACCCAGCTGTTCCTGACGCGCTTCAGTTCCTCCGGGTCGGTGCAGGACACCAGCGAGGAATCGCGGTTCCTGAGCGCGATGCCCAGATGCTTGACGATCTTGGCGACCGCGTCGGCATCCGCCGCCGCATCATACTTCTTTACGTCTGCGAGATAATCGGCCATCGAATTTCCCCTCGTCGGCGCCACGGGATCCGGTCGATGAGGATTGTGGCGCGCTGCCGCAAGTATGCGCTAGGTCTCCTCACCGCCACAAAGCTTCGGTTGAGACCGGCTGCAAGTCAACCCTTCATGATCCACTTTGGCACGGACGAAAGTGGCATTCCGGCCTTTCATTTTCCACCGCCAGTCCCTATATTCGCTTCGTCGGCTCGACCGACTATGGCGATAGACAGGCGATGAAATAAGCCGTTCGGACCCGGGGGCGGTACCCGGCGCCTCCACCAAAAACCGCTGCTCAGGAGCGGCTTTTGCTGGGGGCGAAATAGGATCGACGAAGGTGTAAAGATCGTACTTTTGCCCGGCATTGTACCACCGTTATCGGGCTAAACTTATAGTTGCCAACGACAACTATGCGGAAGCACGTCTCGCCGCGTAAGCGGTGCGATAGCTTCAATTCAAGCCCTAGTGGTTCGCACTTCTAGGCGGGGTTCGGAGGTACCTGGCAACAGAAACCTCCATTTCTCCCCCTTTTTGATATGCGCAGCCGCAGGCTCGCCCGATATGTGCAGCTGCGGGCCTGGGCTTTTTACGCCCTGATACGCCCTGGCGCCGCTGCGTTCATACCAGTCCCTGGCTGATCGTTTCGATCGCGCTGCCAAAGGTCTCGTCGGCAGCCTCATGTGACATCTCATTGTGCGCCCTGCCCGTCCTGATCATCGGAAAACAATTGGCGAGCTTGGCAACACGACAGTCAAGGAGCACCGGCCGGTCCACATCGATCATTTCCTGGATCGCATCATCAAGGTCGGCTGGTTTGTCGCAGCGCAGGCCGACCGCTCCGAACGCCTCGGCCAATTTGACAAAATCGGGCAAAGCCTCGGAATAGGAATGCGCGAGGCGGTTGCCGTGGAGAATTTGCTGCCACTGGCGAACCATGCCCATATATCCGTTGTTCAGGATGAAGACCTTGATCGGCGCGTCGTACTGGACTGCCGTCGACATCTCTTTCATGGTCATCTGAACCGATGCGTCGCCGGCGATATCGATGACGAGGCTGTCCGGATGTGCGATCTGCACGCCCAGCGCCGCCGGCAGGCCGTAGCCCATCGTCCCGAGGCCGCCCGAACTCATCCAGCGGTTCGGCTTTTCCAAGCCGTAGAATTGGGCCGCCCACATCTGATGCTGGCCCACTTCAGTGGTGATGTATGTGTCGCGATCCTTCGTCAGCGCGCAGAGACGCTCCACCGCGTATTGCGGCACGATCACATCCTTGTTCATCTCATATGAGAATGAATTGCGTGCGCGCCAGCCGGCGATCCTTCTCCACCAGTCCTGGAGGCGGCCTCCATCCGGTTTCTGAGACAATGCGCGCCATAGACGAACCATGTCATCCAGAACATTGCCGACATCGCCTTGTATGCCGATATCGACGTGGACGTTCTTGTTGATCGAGGACGGATCTATATCGATATGGATCTTGCTGGAGTTCGGCGAAAAAGCGTCCACACGCGAGGTCACGCGGTCATCGAAGCGCGCGCCGACACAGATCATGACGTCGCAATCGTGCATCGCCATGTTCGCCTCATAGGAACCATGCAGACCGACCATTTTGAGCCAGTTCTTGCCGGAGGCGGGGTAAGCCCCAAGGCCCATCAGCGTCGAGGTGATCGGAAAGTCGGTCAGTTGAACCAACTCCCGCAGCAATCTCGATGCTTCCGGGCCGGAATTGACGATGCCGCCGCCGGCATAAATAACGGGACGGCTGGCATTGGCCATCAGTGCTATCGCTTGGCCGATCTTGCCGATATCACCCTGCAGCTTCGGTCGATAATTTTTCAGCGCAGCAACACCCGATGGCGGCGTGTACACGCCGGACGCAAACAGAACGTCCTTTGGCATGTCGACGAGAACAGGCCCCGGTCGCCCCGACCGGGCGATGTGGAACGCCGTATGGATTGCTGACGCCAGGTCATTGACGTCTTTGACCAAAGAGTTGTGCTTGGTGCAGGATCGCGTGATGCCAATCGTGTCACATTCCTGAAAGGCATCGGAGCCGATCAATGTTGTCGGCACTTGTCCGAACAGACAGACGATCGGCACTGAATCCATCAGCGCGTCCTGCAGGGGCGTCACGGCATTCGTCGTGCCTGGGCCTGATGTGACCAGCATCACGCCGACCTTGCCCGTGGACCGGGCATAACCCTCCGCGGCATGGCCGGCGCCCTGTTCGTGGCGCACGAGGATATGCTTGATGTCGTCCTGCTGGAATATCTCGTCGTAGATCGGCAATATGGCCGCGCCGGGATAGCCGAAAATATGCTCCACACCATTGTCTTTGAGTGCGCGGAGAACGATCTCCGCTCCTGTCATGCGGTTGCTCGTATGCTGAATGGAATTATCGCTTGTCATGGTTCTGTCCCGTAGCGTGATGAGGATGGGCTGACGGGGCATCGCCGAAATCGGGCGTAAGAAGAATTTCGGGCATAAAAAAGGCCCCGTCGGGAGCCTGTTTGTCGCGCACGGGTGGCTGTCGCCGGATGGTTACACCATCCTGCCCGTGCGCTTTCCTACCACTGCAAGAACCATTGCGATCTTCATGATGATCGCTGCTACACAGAAAATCGCGCATCGTCAACGTCTCAGGCTGAGGCGTCTCAGGCTGAGGCGAAAGCCCAAGGGCCTCCCATCATCGGAACCTCCGATGGCAGTATTCGTTTCTTCCCGTTTCCCTTCTTCCACGCCTTTGCGGGACAAGGCCTCAGTTTCTCGCCGCGTGTGGTCATGCCCGGCGAGCTGCCTCATGGAGAGACAAGATGAACCAGGAAACCACACCAAAACACGAACGCATCCTGATCGTTGGCGGCAGTTCCGGTATGGGGCTGTCGCTTGCCGAACAGCAGCTTGCCGCCGGCGCCGAGGTTACGATCGTCGGCCGCTCCGAGGACCGGTTGTCGGCCGCACGGCAGCGCTTGCCTCACCCGGAAAGGCTGAGGACGATCGCAGCCGACGTCACAAGCGAGGACGAGGTCCAGCGCCTGTTCCAGGATGTCGGCACGCTCGACCACATCGTCTCGACCGCCGCCGACGTTACCGGCGTCTATGTGTTGCTTCCCGAGATGGATATCTCGGTGGCGCGGAAAGTGATGGATTCCAAAGTCGTCGGACCGCTTCTTCTTGCCAAACATGGCGCGCCTCGTCTGACGCCCGGGGGATCGATCACGCTGACCTCGGGCATCGCCGCCTATCGTCCGGCGGCGAAAGGCTCGGTGGTGGCAGCCGTTAATGGGGCACTTGGCTCACTCACCTACGCGCTTGCCGTCGAACTGGCGCCGATCCGCGTCAACGTCGTTTCGCCCGGCTGGGTCGACACGCCGATTTGGGATGCCGTCGTCGGCAGCGGAAAGACAGCCGCGCTGGACGCCATGGCAAAGCGTCTGCTCGTCGGCCGGATCGGCCAGGCAGCCGACATTGCCCAAGCCATCACGTCCCTCATGCACAACGGCTTCATCACCGGAACCGTGCTTCATGTCGATGGTGGCCAGCGACTGGTCTAGCGATGGCCAAAATTTCGCGGACCATTGCAAGGAACAGCCGCAGCACCGGCGCTTGAATGCGCCGGTGGCGCCATACCATGGTGACCGGCGTCACCGGGCTGCTTCCGACCCAGGGCAGCACGACGATATTGGCGTCAGCCGCGGAAGCCACCAGACGCGGGACCAGCGCGCATCCAAGACCGCCTTCAACAAGGCTCCGTATCGCGCCCATGCTGGCGAACTCGCCGACGAGTTTTGGACGGTCAGGCAATGTTGCGGCAAACGTTTCGTCGAACATCCGCCTATAGACGCAACCGGGCTGGGTGACGAGGAAGGCCTCGTCGGCCAGATCGTCGGGCGTTATGGCAGAATATCCGGCCAACCGGTGATTTGCCGGCATTATGGTGACGAGCTCTTCTAATGCCACTTGCTCGCTTCGCAGCTCCGGCGCCGCCGCCGGGACGGCTCCGAAATGGAAAGATACGTCCAGCGCCCCGCTTGTCACGCCGGCCGCAACCCACTGCTATCGTCCGCCCTGAGGTTCAGTTCCACATCGGGATGGCGCCGATGGAATTCCGCCAGCAGAGCTGGCAAGCGTGTCGAGCAAAGCGTCTCCAGGCCGCCGACAGTCAGGCGACCGGCAACCGTGCCGCTCGATAGGCGAAGTTTACTCCGCCGGCGCTTCCGCGACGTCCCGGCTGCGGCCGAGCGTTATTTTGGCCAGTGTGAAGGAGATCGCCGCGCAGAGCGTGATGCCCGCCACCATCGGCAGCGGCGTGCCGTCGAAAAACACGCCGGCGACGCCCATGGCGACCGCGCCGATGGCGAAGTGCAGCGTGCCCATCAGCGCCGACGCGGTACCGGCGATCTCGCCATGCTCTTCCATGGCCAGCACCGACGTCGTCGGGATGACCAGGCCGAGAAAGCCGTAGCCGATGAACAGCAGCGCCGCCATCACGTCGAGCCGGTCGACACCCGATGCCATCACCGCGAACAGCACCACCATCGTCGTCGCATAGCCGGTCACCGCGACGCGCACCACGCGCTGCAGCCCGAACCGCTCCGACAGCAACCCGGTCAGCTGCGACATGCCGATAAAGGCAACCGCATTGATCGAGAAGAACACGCTGTAGACCGAAGGCGACAGGCCATAATGGTCGATCAGGATGAAGGACGAGCTCGACAGATAGACGAAGAAGCTCGCAATGCCGAAGCCGGCGATGGCCGTCAGGCCAAGGAAGTTGCGGTCGCCCATCAGGAAGCGGTAGCCGGAAAGTGCCGTCCCGAAGGACGACCCGGCGCGCTCCTCGACCGGCCGTGTCTCCTTGAGCGAGGTCGCCAGCAGGATGGTGGCGAGCACGGCCGCGCCCGTCACCGTCCAGAACACGGCGCGCCAGCCGAAATTCTCGATGATCTGGCTACCGGTCAGCGGTGCCAGGATCGGCGACACCGAAAACACAAGCATCAGCAGCGACATCAGCTTGGCGGCCTCGGTGCCGGTATGCAGATCGCGCACGATCGCGCGCGGCACGGCCATGCCGGCGCTGGCGCCGAGCCCTTGCAGGAAGCGGAAGGCGATCAGCCATTCGATCGAGGGAGCCAGCGCCGAGCCGACGCCGCCGACCATGAACAGCGCCAGGCCGCCGTAGAGTGGCAGCTTGCGGCCGACCATGTCGGAGATCGGTCCGACGACGATCTGGCCGAAGCCCATGGAAAGAAAGAAGATCAGCAGGCTCATCTGCACCGCGGCAGTGCCGGCATGCAGATCTTCGCCGATTGAAGGCAGGGCCGGAAGATACATGTCGATGGCAAACGGGCCGATCGCGGACAATAGGCCGAGCACGACCGCAATGCGGAGGAATTTGGCGTTCATGATAGCAGGCTCTTTCGAATTCTGGTTGCCGCCGAGGACCGACGTGTAACCCTAGGACGTTCCATCCCGTGGAGTTCCGACTCTTCTGCGGAACGAAACCCCCTTCGTGCAAGTCCACAAATTTAGACAGGCTTGTCTAATTCGTCAACCACCTCTATATAGTTTTGCATGAAGGCCAACGTCTCTCCTGACATTTTCCCGCCGCGAGGCCACGAGGCCAAGCGCATATCGATTGTCGATGCCGCCGCCTTGGTCTTCTGCCGCGAAAGCTTTGCCGGTGCCAATATCGACATGATTGCCGCCGAGGCCGGCGTCTCCCGCCAGACCATCTACAATCATCACGGCGACAAGGAAAAACTCTTCGTTGCCATCGTCCGCGACCTCACCGAACGTTGCAATGCCGGCATCTTTGCCACGATTTCCACTTTTCCCGATCAGCCGAAGGATCTCGAGGCCGACCTCATCGCCTTTGCTGTGCGGATGAACCACAACTGCATCTGCAACCGCGACGGCAAATTCCTGCGCAAGCTGATCCAGACCGAGGGCGGGCGCTATCCCGAGTTGTTCGCCGAATGGCGCGAAGAAGGACCGGGCAGGACATGGCCGGCGATCGCCGCCCGCTTCGCCCGCCTCGCTCATGCGGGCTTCCTTGACATCGACGATCCCGATGTCGCAGCGCGCCAGTTCATGGCGCTTGCCAATGCCGAGTTGCAGACGACGTTCATGCTCGGCGGCACACCGACCGAGGACGAGGTGGTGCAATCGGCGACAAATGGCGTGCGCACCTTCCTGCGCGCCTTCGGCAAGCGGCAGCCTGTGGCCCGGGCGAGCAATCAGGGCGCGCTCGCCAGCGCTTGACGATCAAAGCTGTTTGACGATCAAATCGTCGCCAATGGGCTTCGCTTCCGCACGCCGGCGATCTATATCCGGTTTACGCCGCGCTCAAGCTTGATTACAGCTATCAGGACGATTCAACGGAACCCGACAGCCACATGGCCGACGACCACATCCGCTACGACATTCTGGCCCAGGAGGCGTTGCGCGGCGTCATGCGCAAGGTCCTGGCCGAAGTCGCGCGCACCGGTCTCCCGGGCAACCATCATTTCTTCATCACCTTTCTCACCGGCGCGCCGGGCGTGCGCGTGTCGTCGCGGCTACGCGAGCGCTATCCCGAACAGATGACCATCGTCATCCAGTTCCAGTATTGGGACCTGAAGGTGAGCGACACCGGCTTTGAGGTCGGGCTGTCGTTTTCCGACGTGCCGGAGAAACTGGAAATCCCGTTCTCGGCCGTACGCGGCTTTTACGACCCGTCCGTCAACTTCGAGCTCGAATTCGACGTCAAGACCGATACCCCGGCGGAACAGGAGACAAAGGCCAAGCCTGCTCCCGAACCGCTGGCCATCGTCGCCGAGAAAAAGCCCGAGTCGAAGAAGAAAACCGCCGAGGCGGAAAAGAAGCCTGCCGCGGCCGACGCCGTCGCCAAGGGCGCCGACGTGGTGTCGCTTGACGCCTTCCGCAAGAAGTGACCCGACGGGCGGCGTGACATGGCCGAGATCGTCAATCTCCGTCAGGCACGCAAGCAGAAGGCGCGAGCCGAGAAGGAGCGCCTGGCCGAACAGAACCGGGCGCTGCATGGCCGTTCCAAACCCAGCCGGGATCGCGACCGCCTGATCGCCGACAAGGCCGATAAATTCGTCGCCGGCCATCGCCGCGAAAATTCGGGCGATTCGGACAAATCCGATGCTTGAAGTGTGAGTAGGATCGTCTCGTGAGCCCGGTGGAAAAACGCTCGGTCACCATTCGCGGCCACCGCACCAGCTATTCGCTCGAAAAGCCTTTTTACGACGACCTGGTCGCCATCGCGGCCGTGCGAAAACTGACGCTCGCCGCCCTTGTCGCCGAAATCGACGAGAGCCGCCCGCGGGATGCCAATCTCTCCTCGGCGCTCCGGCTCTATGTGCTGGATTGGGCCAAGCGCGGCAAGTTGTAGCCTTCAGGCAACGCTATCCTGTTTCCGGCGCCGGATACGGAAGCCCAGCAAAGCCGAACGGTCGCGTTCTTCGGCCTGCCAAGCGGCGTATCCTGCAGTTTCAGGTCGGCGAGCGTGAACTGGCCAAAATAGGCGATGTTCGTGGCAAGCCGGATCAGCTTCAAGAGGGCAATGCCGGCAAACAACCCCGCCGTCGCAACCACCACCGCTATGCCGGCAATGAGCAGCACCCGGGCATCGGTGGTAAAATCGCGCAGATGGCTGGGGTTGGCGTGATCGGACTTCATTTGCAGACCTTGCTTTCTGGCGGCGTGCCGACTTGCGGATGGGTCGCCGGCCGTGCCACCGAAGATGGCGGGCACGAGCGATGTTGGTGACACCACGCCAGCATCAGGGCCTGCTTGCAATCAAAGGGTTCCCCGGCGGAGGGCCAGTGACCATTGGCGACCTCGCGGAGCGCCTGCGCATCCGCCATCACAGCACAGTGGAATTGGTCAACCGTCTTTGCGAAGCCGGGCTGGTCGCGAGGGACCACGACGAGGAGGACCACCGCCGCGTGCTGCTGCGGCTGACCGAGCGCGCCGACGACAGTCTCGCCGATCTGTCAGCCGCTCATCTCGACGAACTCGGGCGGATCGAGCCGATGCTGAAGCGCTTGCTTGCTGGAGGCGACACATAAGGGATGCGCCGTCACCCGCCATTCAGCGATTTCAGCAGATCGTCGATCGACGAGGGATCGAGCTTGAGCTTTGGCGGGGGCTGCACTGGCGGTGGCACGTTGTTTGCGGCCGGTGGCTCCCGTTCCGCGCGCTCCGCCGCGGCCTTGCGTTCGGCGTCGAGCCTTGCCTTCTCTTCCGAGGCGATCCGCAACGCCTCTTCCGCCCTCTGGCGTTGCTGTTCTTCGGCCTGCGCTGCTTCCTCGGCAGCCTGTTGCGCCGCCTTGGCTTTGGCTTCGGCATCCGCTGCGGCCTTTGCAGCCGCCTCGGCTTTCGCCCTGGCCTCGGCTTCGGCTTTCGCCGCTGCATCCGCCTTTGCCTTGGCTTCAGCCTGCGCCCTGGCCTCCGCTTCGGCTTGGGCCTGCGCCTCAGCTTCGGCCTTTGCCTTGGCGTCCGCTTCAGCTTTCGCTTTGGCCTCAGCCTGCGCCCTCGCCTCCGCATCCGCCTGTGCCTTGGCGTCCGCTTCAGCCTTCGCCTTGGCTTCAGCCTGCGCCCTCGCCTCGGCTTCGGCCTGGGCCTGAGCCTCGGCTTCGGCCTTTGCCTTGGCGTCGGCCTCGGCCTTCAGCCGCGCTGCTTCCTGTTGCCTGCGCAGTTCCTCCGCCGCTCTTTCACGCTCGGTTTGCAGCGCAGCGTAGTAGCGCACCTCACGCCGCAGCCTTTGTTTCTCGAGCAGTGCGGCTTGCATGGCTTCGACCCGCTGCTGCTCCTTTTCCAGCGCACGCTGGGTCAGGAACTGTGCCAGCGGCTCGCTGTCGAACTGCCGTTTGGTGGCGCCAAACGGCCCGTCGACGCTGAAATTCAAAATCGGTTCGGAGCCGACCAGCGCCTCATCGCCGGGCCGGTAGGCGATCTCGCCCTTGGCATCGACGGTGCTGGTGTTCAGATCGGCGGTGATGTCGGCGGACAGCGTCGCGCCCGGGCTTTCGAATTTGACCGGCGGCGCCCTCAGCGTGCCGCCGGCGATGGTGAAGGCAATATCGGTGTCCTGCGCCGGAAAACTGCCCGCCGCGGCGATCTGCGGCACAAAGCCGGCGGTCTTCGACGCGTCGATACCGCGCCCTATCGCGTCGGCCTTGGCAATGAATGCGCCAAAGGCATCGGGATTGAAGCCGGCAATAGTCATGCCCTTCAGCGTCGCCGTGCCGGAACCGGACAGCGCCGCAACCATCGCGTCGACCGATTTGCCGCTGGTCGAAAGCGCCGTCGAGAACTCGCCGCTTCCGCTGATGCCGGCCTCCGGCAGCACGGCTACCAGATCGGCGCCGGCGAGTTTCATCTGACTGGAGAAAAGCCCGGTGCCGTCATTGTTCTTGAGCTCGAACAGGCCACTCAACGCGCCGCCGAGGAACTTTGCCTTGAGGTCGGAAACGCGGATGCCCTCCTGGTCGAGCTGCAGCGACAGCGCAGCGTCATAGGCGGTGGCAAGCGGGCCGGCGGCAAGCGACGCCGCCGTCAGATCGAGATCGGCGGTAAATGGCAGACTGGATTTCTGGCTGAACGGTGCTGTCGGCCAGGTCCTGTCATTGACAAGGAAGGCCTGGTCGCCGAACAGCATCACCGCCATCGGATCGAGGTCCAGCTCGTCCAGCGACAGCGCGCCGGCAAGATGCGGCAGCCCCTCTTTGATGTCGATATTTACGTCACCGGAGACCGCCGCTTCGTTGACGGCGCCGCTGAGGCCGCTCAGCACCAGGAGACCATTGCCGTAATCGGCATCGGCTGCAAGCGACGTCGACATGCCGGTGCCCATGCCGGGCAGGCCAACGCCGGTCGTCATCAGCCATGGCTCGATGTCGGCCGTTTCAAGGCTGACCTTGCCCTTGGCGGCCGCGCCTTGAGCCGTGTCGGCAATTGTCCCGTCGAAACCAGCTTTGAAGTCGTTGCCGGCCAGGCTGAATCGTGTCGCCAGGCCACCGCCAAGCGTGCCTTTGGCCGAGACCTCGGTGGTCGCCTCGCCGAGCATGCCGAGTGGCAGCGCCGGCAAACCGTAAAGCGCCAGCAGCGCCGTGGCGTCGGCATTCCTTGCGTTGAAGGTCAGCGTCACCGGCGCTTCGAGAGGCCGGTCGAGCGCCCCTTTGCCGGATAACGACGCCGAAAAGGCCGAGCCACCGGCCTTGCCCTGTGCGCTCATTGCCAGTCCGGTCGTACCATCGCCATTGTCTGCGGCACTCGTGACCGCATCGATACGCGCATCCTGGAACAGCTCGGGATAGGCAGCAGCACGCTCCGCCAGGCCCTTCAGCACTGCATTGCCGGGATAATGCTGGACGGCGACGTCGATCAGCGGCTTGAGGTCGACGGCGACCACCGAGGCGTCGAGCTTGCCGGTCGGGCTCGCCGGGAAATCCTTGATCCGGCCGGTGGCGCTGATCGAGGCGCCGGCAAGTCCGCCGACCGACAGTCGGTCGATCTCAAGCAGCCCCTCGCGCAATCTAAGCGCGGTGTCGACGCTATCGGCGGTCAACCCGCCGGCGCTGACCGGCCCGGCCTTGATCTGGAAATCGAGGTCGCGGTCGGAAAAGCGGTTGGCGCCCTTGTCGCTGACGAAGATCGAGGCGAAGGCGGCGAGCCCGTCGACATCGAGTTCGCCACCTTCCAGTTGCATCAGCACCGATGGCCTTGTGTCGTCGGGCTGGCTGGAATCGATGCGGCCGGAGAACTTCGCCTTGCCGAGGATGAGTTCGAGATCGCTGAAGGCCTGGTACTTCTCGCTCAAATCCACCTTGGCCTTGAAGCCGGCGGCCGGCAAGCGGCGGATCGCCTCGTCGACGTCCTTCGACAGCCATGCGGCGAAGCCGGAGGGCTGCGCCACCGCCAGAAGCAGCGATCCGGTGAAACCGAAATGGTCCTCGACGCTGACCATGCCGTTGGCTTCCAGCTTGGCGCGGCCGGGCAGCGTGGCGGCCAGCGATTTTACCGCCCAGCCGCCCTCGGCTGGCTCGGCGGACAGGTGCACGTCGCGAACGGTGGTATCGCCTGCCACCACCGCCGGCAGTTTCACCTCGACCGTGCCCGGTATGGTCGGCTTCGGCAGGTCGAGCAGCGCCTGCTCCAGCGCCGCCACCCGCTCGGACAGCGTCAATCCGGCACCGGCCGCCGCCCCCACGGCCTCGTCGAACTGCACCTGCGCGCCATTGGCCTCGATCGAGAAATGCGGCTTCAGCCCAAGGTCGACCGCAGCCTTGCCGTCGGCAGTGTAGGGATTGTCGCGCGGCCCGGTCTCGAAGCGGAATTCGTCGACGCCGAGCTTCTGGTGGTCGAGCGAAAACTTGCCGTTCAGCCTGAAGCCCGGGTCCGGTTTGCCGGCGCTGACTTTCAGCGCCTCGCCGCCGGTGCCCAGCTGCCGCGCCGCAGTCTGGTCTGCGCCCGATATCTTGAACTGGCCCGAATAGACGGCGGCGCCCTCGACGAGGCCCACATTGCCGTCGGTCTCGATGACCAGCGGATAGGCGTCCGGATCGGCCTTGAGCCTGAGCCGCATTTGCCCGTCCGGTTCGGCCTTGCCGGTGGAAGCGGCGATCGTCGTCCGCAATCCGTCCAGCAACAGCGAGCCGTCCAGCCGCCAGGGGCCGGCCAGCGACTTGGCCGAGATCGTCGAGTTGATCTCGGAAATAAGATGGCTGCGCCCGCCGGCGGCGTGGCTGAGCGCGATCTGTCCTTCCGTCACCGTCAGCTTCTCGATGGAGATCTGGCCGGGATCGAAGGGCGAGGACGGCCGTATCGTCCAGTCGACCGTGCCGTCGGCGGCGATGTCAATCGTCGCCTTCGGCCTCACCAGGCGCATGTCGAAGATCAGCACCTCGCCGCGCAGGAATGGCGCGAGTTCTGCATCCATCGAAAAGGTTTCGACGGTCATCGCCGGCTGGCCGTTAGGGCCACCGGCAACGGCGACGTTGGAAAAGGTCACCGAGGGGAACGGCAACAGCCTTGCCGTCGCATCGCCTCGCACGGTCACCTTGCGGCCCAGGACGGCACTGGCCTCGCGCTCGAAATCGGCACGGTAACCTGTCCAGTCGACAAAGTACGGCACCACCAGCGCCGCACACAGCACCAGCACAAGAAGCCCACCGAAGATCACGAACAGGCGTGCGAGCATGAACTCCTAGACAGTTGATAGTAAAGTCAGTGGCACTCTACCCCCATCAGCGTGTCGATAAAGAGGCAAATCGGGGCGCGGCAGCGGCCTGATGTCAGTCCTTTCCCGGCAGTATCTTCCCCGGGTTCATGATGTTCAGCGGATCGAGCGCCTGCTTGATCGTGCGCATGATGTCGACGCCATGGCCGAGCTCATGCCGCAGGAAGCCGATCTTGCCTTGCCCTATGCCATGCTCGCCAGTGCAGGTGCCGTCCATGGCGATGGCGCGCAAATTGAGCCGCGCCACGAATTTTTCGGCCAGCGCGATCTCCTTCGGGTCGTCCACGTCCATCAGCACCAGCACATGGAAATTGCCGTCGCCGGCATGGCCGACGATCGGCGCGATCAGGCCCATCTCGGCGATATCCGCCTCGGTCTCGGTGACGCATTCGGCAAAGCGCGAGATCGGCACGCAGACATCGGTCGACAGGCCCTTGGCGCCCGGCCGCAGCGTCAGCGACGACCAGTAGGCATCGTGCCGGGCTTTCCACAATTTTGTCCGCTCTTCGGCGACGCTGGTCCACAGGAACGGACCGCCGCTATTTTCCTCGGCGATCATGCCGAAGGTCTCGGCCTGTTCGGCGACGCCGGCATCGCTGCCGTGGAACTCGACGAACAGGCACGGGCTCTCCGGATAGTCGAGCTTCGAATAGGTCTTCATCGCCCGCATCTGCAGCGCGTTGACCAATTCTATGCGCGCCACCGGAATGCCCATCTGGATGGTCGCGATCACCGTGTTGCACGCCGCCTCGAGGCTGGGAAACGGGCAGACGCCGCCTGAAATCGCCTGTGGAATGCCCTGCAGCTTCAAGGTCAGCTGGGTGATGATGCCAAGCGTGCCTTCCGAACCGATCAGCAGCCGCGTCAGATCATAGCCGGCCGAGCTTTTCTTGGCGCGCTTGCCGGTCGTCACTGCTTCCCCGTCGGCCATCACCGCCGTCAGCGACAGGACGTTCTCGCGCATCGTGCCGTAGCGCACCGCGTTGGTGCCCGACGCACGCGTCGCCGCCATGCCGCCGAGCGAGGCATTGGCACCCGGGTCGATCGGAAAGAACAGGCCGGTGTCGCGCAGGTGCCGGTTGAGATCCTCGCGCGTCACGCCGGGCTCGACGGTGCAGTCGAGGTCCTGCGGATTGACCGCAATGATGCGGTTCATGCGTGACGTATCGAGCGAGATGCCGCCGCCCGGCGCATTGGTGTGGCCTTCCAGCGAGGAACCGACGCCAAAGGCGATCACCGGCACGCGATGCGCCGCGCATGCGCGCACGATCTCCTGCACCTCCTCCGTCGTCTCGGCAAAGGCGACGCCGTCCGGCGCCTGCGTCGGGATATAGGTCGTGGTGTGAGCGTGCTGGGCCCGGATCGCCTGGCCGGTCTGGAATCGCTCGCCGAGCCGCTGCTTGAGGATGCCGAGTACGGCGGCAATGCCTTCTTCGTTGCGCTCGACCGGATTATGTCGCTTAGAGCCATCGATTCCTCCGCGAATGGACCAGCGTCCACCCTTGTTCTGCTTCTACGGATGCGTAGTCTCACCAAGCACGCTCTGTCCAGTCCACGCTCACCCCGGCATGACGAGAAGGAAGTTTCCGATGCCCATCCCCGCCCCTTTCGTCTCCCGCGCCATGGACATCGAGGAGGCCTGGATCGACTACAACGGCCATCTCAACATGGCCTACTACAACGTGCTTTTCGATCGTTGCTCCGACGAAGCCTTCGAGATGATGGGGATGGGGCCGGATTACGTGAAAGAACGACGGCTGACCATCTACACGGCGGAAGTCCATGTCTGCTACGTCCAGGAGTTGCATCTCGACCACAGGGTCACCGTTTCGTTCCAGCTGCTGGACCATGACGAGAAGCGGCTGAGGGCCTATCAGGAAATCCGTCATGTCGACGGTTGGCTCGCCGCCACTTCAGAAACATTGTCGCTGCACGTCGACATGGCTGGCCCGAAGGTAGCGCCCTTCCCCGCCGACGTCCTGGCCAGGGTGGAAGCGATGCGCGCCGCCCATGCCGCCCTGCCGATGCCGGAGCGCGCCGGCCGCTCGATCGGTATTCGTCGTAAGCCGGCTTGAACCGCAACCCAACCGCCGTTAACCTTACCGAGGTTTTAACGTGAACAAGCCGAATTGAGACGTTGAACGACTCAGCGCGGCGTTGGAAAACCGTCCGCATCGAATTGCGATACGGGCGGCGGAGCAGCAGCGGTTCGGGGAACGTGCATGAAAACCGACATCAAGGTCGAGGCGGACAGGCTGGCGGCTGATCCACGCATCACCGACTATGATTTCTGGCGCTCGCTGAAGAACCTCAACAACGAGATCTTCCACATCGCCAACAACAACGAGCCGATCCCCTTCGCCATGATCCGCTGGCGCGCCATCCTGAAGCGGGCGCGGATGAAACGCGGCCACGCCTGAACGGTGGGGGAAGAAACAGACCGGCCGTCCGGTTTGCATTTCTGATGATGTGCTGACGAACGATCCCAAGTGTCAAGGCAGCCGCTTCACCGCCCCCAGCGGCGAACGCGCCACGACAGGCGATGATTGGATAATCGCCGTATTGGTCATCGCGAACGGAATGATCCGGTCGATCACCCGCTCGAGCTCGGCCACCGAGGCGACATGCGCCAGCGCGATGAAACAGTCTTCACCGGCGACCCGGTCGCATTGGGCGATTTCCGGTAGGTCGCGGATGATTTCGGCCACGACAGCGAGCTGGCCCGGCACCGGCCTGATCCGCAGCCACGCCGACAATTTCATGCCGAGCGCGGCCGGATTGATGCGCACCGTGTAGGCCTCAATCACGCCGCTTTCCTGCAGCCGCTTGATGCGCTCGGCCACGCTCGGCGCCGACAGGCCGACCGACCGCGCCAGTTCGGCGGTGCTGGTGCGCGCGTCCTTTTCCAGCAGGCGCAGGATTTTCAGGTCCGCCGGATCCAGATCGCTATTTTCATTTCGAAGGCGTTTCAGCGGAATACTCCTTGCTTTCGGAAAGGAAATGGCCGCAATGCCCGGCCATCATCCATATCAATGGCAAAAATCGCCTGCGATACTGATCCCATGCAAGATCGGACGCAAGCCCCAGCGGCAAGTCCGGCACTCGCCGGCCCCGCCTTTACCTTGGCAAACGCGGTCCCGCCGCATCTCTGGTTCGGCGTCAGCGCCGTGTTCCACTATCTCGGACCGGCCTTCGCGGTGCTGCTGTTCCCGCATGTCGGCGTGCTGGGCATGGCTTGGCTGCGCATCGCCACCGCGGCACTCGTCTTTGCCCCATTGACCCGGCCATGGGCGGTCTTCGCCCGCGCCGATCGCTCGACGCGGTTGTTGCTTGTGGCTTTCGGCGTCTGCCTTGGGGTGATGAATTGCTCGTTTTACCTGGCGCTCGACCGGCTGCCGATCTCGCTGGTGGCGGCGATCGAATTCGTCGGCACCATCGCCGTTGCGCTTGTTGGCCTCAAAAGCCCGCGCAATCTCGCCGCCCTCGCAATCGCTGTCGCCGGCACCCTGTTGCTGATCGACGTCAAATGGTCGAGCGATCCCGTCGGCCTGTTCTGGGCCTTCCTCAACGGCACGCTGTTCGTTAGCTACATCGTGCTCGGCCACCGCGTCGCGCGCGGCGGCGCCGGCGATGGCATCGCCGGGCTGGGTGCCGCCATGGCGGTCGCCCTTCTCGTCGTTCTTCCGATCGGTTTCGCCGATGCTCTGCCGGCTTTCTCGGCGCCGCCGCTGCTGTTTGCGGCGGTCGGCGTCGGCATCTGCTCGTCGGTTATTCCCTATATTTGCGACCAGCTTACCATGTCGCGGCTGCCGCGCTCCAGCTTCGCGCTGATGCTGTCTTTGCTGCCGGTCACCGCGACGTTGATCGGCATCATTGTGCTGCGGCAGGTGCCGAGCCTCACCGACTGCCTTGGCATCGCCCTGGTGGTGGCCGGCGTGGCGTTCCATAAGCCGGCGCCGGACTGATCAGGCCAGTTTCTCCTTGAGGAAGGCGATCGTCCTGCCCCAGGCGAGGTCAGCCGCCTTCTTGTCATAGCGGGCCGCCGACGTTTCGTTGTTGAAGGCATGGTTGGCGCCTTCATAAACATAGACCGAGTATTCGACATGGGCCGCGTCGAGTGCCTTCTTGAAGGCATCGATGCCGGCATTGGTGCGGGTGTCGAGCCCGGCATAATGCAGCATGAGCGCGGCCTTGATCTTCGGCACGTCCTCGGCCTGTGGCTGCATGCCGTAATAGGCGACGGCGGCGGCGAGGTCCGGCGCGTTGACGGCCAGCATGTTCACCGTGCCGCCGCCCCAGCAGAAGCCGACAGCGCCGACCTTGCCGTTGCCGTCCTTGTAGCCTTTGAGGTAGGCGACGGTTGCCACGGCATTGGCGGCGACCTGTGCTGGATCGAGCTGGGAAAACAAGTCACGTGCCCTGTTTTCATCGTCCGGCGTGCCGCCGAGCGGTGTCATGAAGTCCGGCGCAAGCGCCACGAACCCTTCCAGCGCCACGCGCCGCGCCACATCGCGAATATGCGGGTTGAGACCCCTGTTCTCGTGCACCACGATGACCGTGCCAAGCTTGCCGGTCTGCTCCGCCGGCCTGACCAGATAGCCCTTCATCTCGCCGGCGCTGCCGGGATAGCTGATGTCCTCGCCTTTCACACGCGGATCGTCTTCCGCCACGATTGCCGCCTGGGCCGAGTTCGCCGCCAGCAGCGGCGCGATCGCGGCAGCTGCCGCACCCGATCCGGCAAGCCTGGTCAATTGCTCCATGAAGCGCCGCCGGTCGAGCGTCAGGTGCGTGTATTCGTCATAGGCATCGATCATCGCCTGGGTAATGACAGGCTCGGCGGCGGTGGGTTCGGCAGGTGTTGTCATGGCGCGCTCCTCGTCGGCGCCCCCCGCGGCAACATAGAGCCGAAGCTTGCCTGGTCCAGTCACGGCTGAGTGAGGCTGCCATAAGTCCCTGCGCGAGGGCCGTGATGCCGCGCGCCGCACTGTCGTTAAATTTTGGTCATTTGTGGCAATGCTAAATGCACGCACCACAATGTAAAAAGAAGTTACCGGGCTATGCCTCACTCGGGCCATTTGGCGAACGACAATGGCCATTTGGCGGGAAAAGAATGCCTGATTGACGACGAAGGAACACGCCCATGACCTTTCCCTCCCCGCTTCTGGCAAGTGGGTTCGCCCTCGCCGCTATGGCTTTGCTGGCGCTGCGGTTCACTGCCTTCACCGCCTTCAAACGATCGTTGATCAAGATCCGCGCCAACCGGCACCCGCCCGCAAACACCAAAGCCTGAGGAAAGGTCATGGACGTTCAGGACATCATCAACACCGTCTCCCAGAAATCCGGTCTCAACCAGGCTTTGACGGAAAAGGTCGCCGGCACGATTTTCTCGGTGCTCGAACACGAGGCGGAAGGCACGACTCTGTCCAGCTTCTTTGCCAAAATCCCGGGAGCCGACGCCCTGGCCAAGCAATATGATGTCATGGCTCCCGGCGCGGCTTCCGGTGGTGGCCTCCTGTCCTCGCTGGAGGGCGCGCTCGGCGGCGCTCTCGGCGAAAAGACCGGCGCGCTGATCAACGGCGTCGCCATACTCAAGGCATCAGGCCTCACGCTCGCACAGATCAGCCAGGCCGGCACGATGCTGGTCCAGCAGGCCGAGACAGCCGCCGGCCCGCAGCTGACCAGTGAGGTACTTGCATCGGTACCCGACCTGAAAGGGCATCTCGGGCTCTGAAGGAACTTCTCTATTTCGGCAGCGTATAGGCCATCACATAGTCGCCCGGCTTGGTACCGACCGAGCCGTGGCCGCCGGCAACGATGACGACCAACTGGCGTCCGTCGGCTACCGTGTAGGTCATCGGTGTCGACTGCCCGCCGGCCGGCAGCCGCGCCTGCCAGAGCTGTTTGCCGGTCGTCAGGTCATAGGCGCGCACATAGTCGTCGACCGCCGCACCGAGGAAGGCGACGCCGCCGGCAGTGATCATCGGCCCGCCAATGCCGGGCACGCCGACCTTGAATGGCAGCGGCAGCGGCGTCATGTCGTAGACGGTGCCGTTGCGATGCTTGTAGACGATCTTGCCGGTCCGAAGGTCGGCACCCGCCACATAGCCCCAGGGCGGCGCCTGGCAGGGAATGCCGAGCGGCGACAGGAACGGCTTCAATATTACTGCGTAAGGCGCACCGTCATTGCGGTTCAGGCCCTGTTCGCTGCCCTTGGTGTCACCGGGCGGCGGCACGTCGGCGCGCGGCACCAGCTTGGAGATGAACGCCAGGTATGTCGGCATGCCGAACATCACCTGCCGGACCGGATCGACTGCCACGCCGCCCCAGTTGAAGGTGCCGAAATTGCCGGGGTAGATCAGCGAGCCCTGCAGCGACGGCGGCGTGTAGCGGCCCTCATAGCGCAACTTCCGGAGCTCGATCCGGCAGGCCAGCTGGTCGAACATGGTAATGCCCCACATGTCGGCACCGGTCAGCGGTTTCGGACTGAAGCTGAGATCCGAGACCGGCTGCGTCGGCGAGGTATGGTCGCCCTCGATGGCGCCGCCCGGTGCCGGCACTTCCTTGACCGGAACGATCGGCTCGCCGCTGCGCCGGTCGAGCACATAGAGGTCGCCCTGCTTGGTCGGCCCGACCAGCGCCGGCACCACGCCACTTTCCGTGGTGATGTCGACCAGCGTCGGCTGCGCCGGCACGTCCATGTCCCAGAGATCGTGGTGCACGGTCTGCCGCACCCAGCGCAATTGTCCGCTGTTGAGATCGAGCGCGGTGATCGACGAGGAGAATTTCTCGTCATTGGCGCTGCGCCCAGCGCCGAGCTGGTCCGGCGTCTTGTTGCCGAGCGGCACATATAGCAGCCCGAGCTTCTCGTCGACGCTCGCCGTCGACCACATGTTGGGTGAGTTGTTGGTGTAGGTCTGGTCCGGCGGCAGCGGCATCGTCTGGTCGGGATTGCCCGAATCCCAATTCCACAACAGCGCGCCGGTGTCGGCATCGTAGGCACGGATGACCCCGGACGGCTCCTGCGTCGAATAATTGTCGTTGACCGCGCCGCCGACGATGATCTTGTTGGCGACGATCAGCGGCGCCGAGGTCGAATAATAATAGCCCGGCTTCGGATATGGCATGTTGGCGAGCAGGTTCAGCGTGCCGCCTTCGGCGAAAGTCGGGCAGACCTGGCCATTCGCCGCATCGAGCGCGATCAGCCGGGCGTCGGATGTCGGCAGGTAGATGCGTGTGGCGCAGGGCTGGCCGGCGGCGACCTTGGCATCGGCATAATAGGCCACGCCGCGGCAGGTCTGGTGCTGGCGGTCCTTGTTGAGCTTGACCTGCGGATCGAAGCGCCATTTCTCCTTACCGCTCGCGGCATCGATGGCGATGGCGAAATTATGCGGCGTGCAGATGTAGAGCGTGTCGGCAATCTTCAGCGGCGTCACCTGATAGGTCGTCTCGCCGATGTCGTCGGGCCCTTTCACGTCGCCGGTGCGATAGGTCCAGGCCGGCTGCAGATTGGCAACGTTTTCGGCGGTGATCTGGTCGAGCGGCGAATAGCGCTGGCCGTATTGCGTGCGACCGTAATAGTGCCATTCGCCAGCCGGCACGTTGCCGCCAAGATCGGCCGTCGGCGTCACCTTGTCGGTGTTGAGTTCACCCGTAATATCCTTTGGATCGGTCGTCATCGAATAACCGGCGACGGCAAGCGATGCCAGTACGGCGAGGATAAGCGGTGCGCGTCCGTCGGGACCGGTAAGCCCGCGCCGCGCCCATGGCGTCAACAGCCATAGCGCGACAAGCACGATGATGCCGCCGCGCGGGCCGAGCTCCCACCAGTCGAAGCCGATCTCCCAGACCGCCCAGGCGAGCGTGCCGAGCACGATCGCCGCGTAGAGCCACAGCGCCGTGGATCTGCGCCTGTAGAGCAGCCAGGCCGCGACAAGGAAAGCTAGACCGACGATGACGTAGTACCAGCTGCCGCCCAGCGTCACGAGCCAGATGCCGCCGCCGCCAATCGCCAGGCCGATGAGGAAAAGGATCAGGGAGGTGATGACCACAGCCAAGACGGTGCTCCTTCGACTGGTGCGCTCCGCGACGCGTCCATGGGCAACCCCGCATTGCGTTCCTGCCCCCACGCAACTTTCTCCGGCCCGCTTCCACTGTCAAGCAAGCTCGGCGTTTTACGGTGCCGGCCCATCGCAAGCCCGGCGTTTTGGTTAGCGGACCCATTCAGATTGTGAGTCCACCGACTGGACACAGAACAAAACGGAGACACTTCTGGCCTTTCGCTGCCGAATCACTACATTCGGGGGGAGATGTCCGGCTTTTCGGAAGACATGCCCTTTTTTGACGAACCGAACGCGCGGCCCGCGGCCCCGTCGGGCATTGCCGCGCGCGCCATGGCTGCCCGCAGCGGCCACAACAATGCGCCCGACTATCTCAAGGGGTTGAACCCCGAGCAGCGGCTGGCGGTTGAGACCACCGAAGGCCCGGTTCTGGTGTTGGCCGGCGCCGGCACCGGCAAGACGCGCGTCCTGACCACCCGCATCGCCCACATCCTTGCCACCGGCAAGGCTTTCCCCTCGCAGATCCTCGCCGTCACCTTCACCAACAAGGCGGCGCGCGAGATGAAGCAGCGCATCGGCCTGTTGATCGGCGAAGGCAATGTCGAGGGCATGCCGTGGCTCGGCACCTTCCACTCGATTGGAGTGAAGCTGCTGCGCAGACATGCCGAGCTGGCCGGGCTCAAATCCGACTTCACCATTCTCGACACCGACGACGTGGTGCGCCTGATCAAGCAGCTTATCCAGGCCGAAGGGCTGGACGACAAGCGCTGGCCGGCCAAGCAGTTCGCCCAGATGATCGACGGCTGGAAGAACAAGGGCCTCGGTCCTGCCGACATCCCCGAGGGCGATGCCCGTGCCTTCGCCAACGGCAAGGGCCGCGAGCTCTACAAGGCCTATCAGGAGCGGCTGAAAACGCTGAACGCTTGCGACTTCGGCGATCTCCTGTGCCATCCGATCCGCATCTTCCGCGCCAATCCGGACGTGCTGAAGGAATACCACAAGCGCTTCCGCTACATCCTCGTCGACGAATATCAGGACACCAACACCGCCCAGTACATGTGGCTGCGGCTCTTGGCGCAGCGGCCGCAATCCTCCCCCCTTGAGGGGGAGGTGCCCGCGAAGCGGGCGGAGGGGGTTGCCGCAGAAGGCACCGCTAGAGCGTCGAGCACTGCCGCCGGTAGGTCAAGCACTGCCGCACGGACCCCACCCGACCGGGCTTCGCCCGGCCACCCTCCCCTCAAGGGGGAGGGAAGCCCGCGCCTGTCCACCGTAAATATCTGCTGCGTCGGCGACGACGACCAGTCGATCTATGGCTGGCGCGGCGCCGAGGTCGACAACATCCTGCGCTTCGACAAGGATTTTCCCGGCGCCACCATCATCCGGCTGGAGCGCAACTATCGCTCGACCGCGCACATCCTCGGCACCGCCTCCCACCTCATCGCCCACAATGAGGGCCGCTTCGGCAAGACGCTGTTCACCGAAAAGATCGCCGAGGACGACGAGAAGGTGCATGTCCACGCCGCCTGGGATTCCGAAGAGGAGGCCCGCGCCGTCGGCGAGACCATCGAGGCTTATCAGCGCCAGAAGCACAATCTCAACGACATGGCGATCCTCGTCCGCGCGTCCTTCCAGATGCGCGAATTCGAGGACCGCTTCGTCACGCTCGGCCTCAACTACCGCGTCATCGGCGGCCCGCGCTTCTACGAGCGCCTCGAAATCCGCGATGCGTTGGCCTTCTTCCGCGTCGTCGCACAAGGCGCCGACGACCTCGCCTTCGAGCGCATCGTCAACGTGCCGAAGCGCGGCTTGGGCGAGGCCACCATCCGCCAGATCCACGACACCGCACGGACGCTGCGCATCCCGATGCTGGAGGCGGCGGCAAAACTCGCCGAGAGCGACGAGCTGAAGCCGAAGCCACGCGCCGCACTTCGTGAGGTCGCGGCCAATTTTGAGCGCTGGCAGAAGGCGCTGGAAACCACCCCGCACACCGAGCTCGCCGAGACCATTCTGGAGGAGAGCGGCTACACCGATATGTGGAAGAACGACCGCTCGGTCGAAGCACCGGGACGGTTGGAAAACCTGAAGGAACTGATCCGCTCCATGGAGGAGTATGAATCGCTGCGCTCCTTCCTCGAACATGTAGCACTCGTCATGGACGCCGAGCAGAATGCCGAGCTCGACGCGGTCAACATCATGACGCTGCATTCGGCCAAGGGCCTCGAATTCGAAACCGTGTTCCTGCCCGGCTGGGAAGAAGGGCTGTTCCCGCACCAGCGTTCCCTCGACGAGGGCGGCCGCTCAGGGCTGGAGGAGGAACGCCGCCTCGCCTATGTCGGGCTGACCCGCGCCAAGAAGAACCTGCACATCTGGTTCGTCTCCAACCGCCGCATCCACGGCCTCTGGCAATCGACCATCTCGTCACGCTTCATCGACGAGCTGCCGGAAGCCCATGTCGAAGTTTCCGAGAGCGGCAACTCCTACGGCGGCTACGGCAATGCCTATGGCGGCGGCTCGTTCGCCTCCGGTCGTGGAGGCCAAGGTGCAGGCAGGCAGAACCCCTATGGAGCATCGCGCTTCGACAACATCGGCGGCAATAACGGTGCTGAAAAATCCGGCGCTTTCTCCAGCACCTATGCGACGCCGGGCTGGCAGCGCGCTCAGGCCAACCGCACCGAGGCGACCGACCGCAATTGGGGCACCCGCTCCGGCCACCAGGTCGAGCGCATCGGCTATGGCGAAACCGACTCCGGCTACGGCGCCGGCCGCACCTCGGTCAAGGGCCGCACCATCGACGGCGAGCTGGTCGCCAAATCCGTCGCCGACACGCCGTCCCCCTTCAGCGTCGGCGACCGCGTCTTCCACCAGAAATTCGGCAACGGCAACATCTCGGCCATCGAAGGCAACAAGCTGACCATCGACTTCGACAAGGCCGGCCAGAAACGCGTGCTGGACGGGTTTGTCACCGGGGTGTGAGGCCGCCGGGCGCTAGCGATACCGCGCCTGGTTCCACTTATGGCCAAGCAGCGACAGGATGATGATCAGCCCGTTGAAGAACTGGACATAGAAGCCGCTCAGGCCTGCCGCGACGACGCCGGTCTGGATGAACGAGACCGTGACCGCGCCGATCGCGCCGCCGACCACGGTGCCGATGCCACCCCAGGTCGGGGTGCCGCCGACGAACACCGATGCCAGCACCGGCAGCAGGTATCCGTCCCCCGCCGTCGGCCACCAGGTGAAGTTGATCATCACCGAAAACGTGCCGGCGATCGCAGCCCCGATGCCGACGAAGACGAACACTTTCACCTGCACGCGCTTGACGTCGATACCCATCTGCTGGGCGCTGTCGGGATTGTCGCCGACCACCTTGACCTGCGCGCCGAAGCGATGGCGGTTGTAAAGCAGCGCCGACAGCACGACGAACGCGATGGCCCAGAAGATCTGCACCGGAATGCCATAAAGCTGGCTGGAGAAGATCTTGTAGGCCCAGCTGTCGGCAAGACCGGTCAGTGCCGTCGACCTGCCCTCGTTGATGATCTGGATCAGGCCGCGCAGCAGGAAATTCATGCCGAGCGTGGCGATCAGCGACGACAACCCGCCATAGACGACCAGGGAGCCGACCAGGAAGCCGAGCAGCATGCCGGTGACCATTGCGGCGGCGATGCCGAGGAACGGGTCGTAGCCGGCCTGCACGACCAGCGCAAACACCCAGGAGGCAAAGCCCATGGTCGCCGGAAACGACAGGTCGATCTCGCCGCAAGTGACGACGAAGACCAGCGGCACCACCACGAACAGCGCCACCGGCAGCGTGGTCAGCACGGAGCTGTAGAGATACCAGGTGGTGAACACGATCGGGTTGGCGATCATGAACACCGCCATCATGACGATGAACACGGCAAGCGTGCCGAGCGCGGCGCGGTTGTCGAGGATGAACCCGCGCAGCCAGTTGTCGGACGGGTGTCTCCACTCTTTCCCGGCGGTTTCGCCGTGCCTGCCGCCGAGGGGGCTCTGCAGATCGGGTTCCATGGTCTTGCTCATCGTGCCGCCCTCCCCGCATCGCCCGCGTCGTGCAACCCCGGCAATCCGCTGGGGTGGGCGACGTCTTCCATGAAATTGATCAGGTCTTCGGCCGATTTGACCTCGCTGCGGTCGGCGCTGAGCGCGACCTTGCCGCGATCCAGCACCACGAAGCGATCGGCGATATCGAAGACGTGGTGGATGTTGTGGCCGATGAACAGGATCGAGCGCCCGCTCGCTCGCACTTGGCGCACGAAGTGGAAGACCTTGGCGGTCTCGGTCAGCGATAGCGCGGTCGTCGGTTCGTCGAGGACTATCAGCTCCGCCTTCTTATAGATGGCCCGCGCGATCGCCACGCCCTGGCGTTCGCCGCCCGAGAGCTGGCCGACGATCGACTGTGGCGTGAACACTTTCGAGGTGAAGCCGATCTCGCGCATCAGCCGGCTCGCCTCCGCGATCTCCTTGTTGACCTTCAGCCAGCCAAGCCAGCCGGTGAGCTCGCGGCCCATGAAGATGTTGCGCACGATCGTCTGCTGCACGGCGAGCGCCCGGTCCTGGAACACCGTTTCGATGCCGGCGTCGCGCGAGCGCGCAGGGCTCCATCCGGTCACCGGCTTGCCGCGGACGAGAATCTCGCCGCTGGTCGGTTTGACCACGCCGGACAGGATCTTGATCAGCGTCGACTTGCCGGCGCCATTGTCGCCGATCAGGCCGACCACCTCGCCGCGGTCGACGCTGAGATTGACCCCGCCCAGCGCATACACCTGGCCGTAGGACTTGCTGATGTCGCGCAGTTCGATGATGCGTTCGGCCATGGCGATCCTCGCTTGATTGTCGCGTGCCGGCCTTTTCGCCGGCGGTCCCGCCGGCCGGGCTCGATCCCGGCCGGCGGCTTGGGAGGTCAGCGCAGCGCCTGCTTGGCGAGCTCGGCGACGATCTCGTAATTCTGCGGCGTGACGAAGCCGGCGCCGGTATCGACATTCATCGGTGCGAGACCCAGCACAACCTGCTGGCAGAGGCTGAGGATCGGCAGATAGCCCTGCAGGAACGGCTGCTGGTCGGCCGTCAGCTGCACCCAGCCGCCCTTGAAGCCCTCTACGATCTGCGGGCTGGTGTCGAAGCCGAAGTTGAAGATATCGCCCGGCTTCCTGCCCGCCGCCTGCATGTAAGTCGGGACGTTGCCCAGCATCTGTCCGCCGGGATAGCCAACCGCCTTGACGTCGGGATTGTTGAGCAGTGCCGCGGTGATCACCGGAAGGGCCAGATTGGGGTCGGAAGCCCATTCGCCGCTCGGTGGCGAGGAGAGCTGTATGACCTCGACACCCGCTTCCTTGAGGGCAGCGACAGTGCCGCGTTCGCGCGCGCCGCGGCTCTCGTTCTCGAACGGGCCGATCATGATTGCCTTGTCGCCGGCCTTGAGCCCGGCCAGCTTGACCGCCTCGGCGCCAAGCGCACGGCCCTGCTGCTCCTGCTGGGCACCGACATAGCCGCCGCCGAACGCCGCCGTGACCGTCGGCACCGGCACGTTCTGGTACATCATCTTGATGCCGTCCTTGTGCGCCTGTTCGGCCAGCGGCATGATCGCGGCGTCGCCGGGGTGGCCCATCATGGCGATGCCTTGGGGCTTGACCGCGACAGCCTCGCGCAATTGCTGCACCATCTTCTCGACATCCCACTGCGAAAAGATGTAGTCGACCTTCGGCCCGAGATCGGCCGCCGCCTGCTTGGCACCATTATAGACGATCGTGCCGAAGGCATCGCCCTCGGCGCCGCCGACGAAGAAACGGATATGGACATCCTTGCACCACTGGGCATCGAGCGCCTGCGCCGGCAAGGTCGAGAGTGCGGCGGCGAGCGCCATCGCGGCCGCCGCGACGGTCGAGCGCAGAACTGTCCTTCTCATCGTAATGCTCATGCACTTATCCTCCCTTTGTTCCCTCGCTAGCCGAGGGGTTTTGACGATCGCTTCGGCATTGCGCCGCAATCTTTCGCTGGCCGGCACCTCCCGCCGGCTTGTCCTGTTTTATGGATGCCGTTATCGCAAAACCGCTGGGCACTTTTGCGCGACATGCATTAGCCTCACACCGGGTTCGGCAGGTAGCTCGCGCCTCCCCGGCATTGTTGGAGATAATCCAGCGCACGCGCCTGGCCGGTGATCTCGAGATCGCCGCGATAGACCGGGTCGTGCCAGCCCTCGATGTCGATGGCGCCCTTGTAGCCGACCAGCCGCAGCTCGCTGATCACCCGCGTCCAGTCGCTGTCGCCGAAGCCAGGGGTGCGCATCTGCACGAACGGCAGGCGGCCGAACACGCCATGTTCGCGGATCACGTCCCAGCGCACCGTCGCGTCCTTGCCGTGGACGTGGAAGATACGCTGCGCCCATTTGCGGATCTGCGGGATCGGATCGATCAGATAGACCAGCTGGTGGCAGGGCTCCCACTCCAGGCCGAGATTGTCGTTTGGCAATTCGTTGAATATCAGCTCCCAGGCGTCCGGATTGTGGGCGATGTTCCAGTCGCCGCTGGCCCAGTTGCCGTCCATGGCGCAGTTCTCGAAGGCGATGCGCACGCCCTTGTCGGCGGCCCGCTTTGCCAGCTTCCCCCAGACCTCGCGGAAGCGCGGCAGGCTGTCGGGCAGCGGCTTGCCGCGGATGCGGCCGGTGAAGCCGCTGACCACATTCGTGCCGAACAGATGCGCGTTGTCGATGATCGTTTCCCACGCCTCGAGCACGCCGCGATCGATCTCGCCGCTCTCCAGCGGATTGCCGAACACGCCGATCGACGAGACGATGACATCGGCATCGCCGATCGCCTCGCGGATCTCGCCCGCCAGCCGCGGAATGTCCTTGCCGCCCAGCGTCTGCCAGAAGAACGGCTGGATGCTCTCGAAGCCGAGCGGCAGAATCTGCCTGACATAGGCGGCCGGGTCGTCCAGATTGGCGCGCACCATGGTGCCGATCCTGATGTCGAGCAGCGGGTTTGGCATCATGATCCTTCCTGTTGAGCGATGGCGACCCGGCGCCCGGTTTCGGCGCTCTCGATCGCAGCGAAAACCATGGCCAGGCTCTTGATGTTGTCAGCGCCGCGCGTCTCCGGCTCGGTGCCGGTTTCGACGGCGCGGACGAAATCCTGGATGATGCCGAGATGGCCGCCGACGCGATCTGCCGGGTCGAGCGGCGGCACGGCTATCGGTTCGGTGCGGTCGAACAGGCCTTCACGGACCGGCCGCACGACTTCCGCCTTCAATCCGTCCGCGCCGTCCCAGACAATGCTGCCGCGCTCGGCGACGATCCGCCATGTACTGTCCCAGCTTGTACGGAAGCCGGCCGCGCACCAGCTGCCGGCATAGGTGAACAGCTTGCCGCCGCCGAGGTCGAAGCTTGCGGTTGCCGACGACCCTTGCCGATACCAGGAGTTGGCCGGCTCCCACTCCTGGCAATAGACGCCGGCCGGTTCGCCGGCCACCATGTAGCGGGCTGCATCGAATGTGTGGATCGCCATATCGAGCAGCAGCACATGGCGCATCTCTTCGCGAAAACCGCCGAAATGCGGCGCAACGAAGAAATCGGCGTGGATGCTGGTTGGCGCACCAATGGCGCCGGAATCGAGAAAGCGCCGGATGCGCCTGACATTGGCGACATAGCGGCGGTTCTGCACGACGGCATGGATGCGGCCGGCGCTGCGGGCCGCCTCGACAATGGCACGCGCATTGTCCGGGCTGTCGGCCAGCGGCTTTTCGGTCAAGAGATGGCAATGGTGGGCAAAGGCGGAAAGCGCGACCTCGCGGCGGGCGGCGGGAACCACGACGTCGAATACCGCGTCGGGCCTGGTCTGGTCGAGCACGGCGTCGAGCTCAGTTCCGATGACGGCGCCGGAAAGCTCGTATTCGCGCGCCCTTGCCCGCGCCCTTTCGGCGTCGAGATCAACCAGGCCGACAATGGCGAGCCCGTCGATCTGCTTGGCCGCATCGAGCCAGGCCTTGCTCATCGCGCCGCAGCCGACCAGGACGACATTGATCATCCAGCACTCCTCCCTCTCGGCCCCTCCAGACCGATCGTCACGGCGTTCACGGCAGGGCCGCAAACGTTTCTTCCGTAAACGTTTACGAGAACACACCCGATGGCGTAGAATGTCAATTGGCCGATAGCGAAAAACGTGATGCCGGCTTGGCCTGAAGAGCGGCCGGTGCTAGCCAAGCAAGGGGGAGAACTGTCCTTTGGCGTCCAGTATTCACGACCTTGCGCGTCACCTGAATATTTCCATCGGCACGGTGTCGCGCGCGCTCAACGGCCGCGCCGACGTCAATGCCGACACACGCCAGCGCGTGCTCGATGCGGCCAAGAAGCTGAACTATTCACCGAACCAGTCCGGCCGCAGCCTGCGGCGCGGCGCCACCCATTCGATCGCCTTCATGCTGCAGCCGCATCCGGGCGACCAGGAATATGGCGAGCCGTTCTTCATTCCGTTCCTGACCGGGTTGCAGGCCAAGCTCGCCGAAAGCGGCCTTGACCTGATCGTAGTGATGGGCGCGCCGGGCGACTATCAGCAGGAGCGCCTGCGCCGTGTCGTCGAGACGCGGCGGGCCGATGCGGTGGTGCTGGCCTGGACGCGGCGCGAGGACGAGCGCATCGACTATCTGACCCAGGCCGGTTTCCCGTTCGCGACGCTCGGCCGCAGCCGCTCCGGCGGCGATGCCTATCCCTCGCTCGACCTCGATTTCGAAAAAGCCGGGGCTGACGCGGTCGATCGTCTCGTCGCGCGCGGTCATCGCCGCATCGCCGCCATCCGCCCGTCGCTCGACCTCAATTTTGGCTATCTGTTCCTCGCCGGCTATCGCAAGGCGTTGCGGCGGCACGGCATCGAATTCGACCCCGAGTTGATCGCCGACGGCTTCATCAACGAGGCCGGCGGCTACGCGGTGACGCCGAAGGTCATGCGCTCCAAGGACCCGCCGACGGCCATCATCTTCAACAACGACGCGATGGCGCTTGGCGGCTGCAAGGCTTTGGCAGAGGCGGGCATCAAGCCCGGCCACGACATCGCGGTGATCGTCATCGTCGACACCCCGCTCTGCCGCTATTTTTCCCCGGCGCTGACCGGCTTCCGCCCGGCGCTTGAGCCGATGGGCGAGCGGTTGGCCGAAATGCTGCTGGCATCGATCCCGGCTTACGCCGGCGCCGAAGGCGCACGCATCATCCGTGAAGTCTGGCCGCTGGAACTGATCGCGCGCGACAGCGATTGAATCGCGGCGGTCACTGAGCAGGCTCAGCTTGATCAAGACCCCCGCGCTCGCGCTCCAGCGTTGCGACCAGCGAGGCAGCGGCGGCGTTGGCGGCGGCAAGTGCCGCCTCGACGGGCTCTCCACGCGCAAGCCACGCCGCAAAGGCGCCGACGAATTCATCACCGGCACCGTGGGTGCTGACCACCTCCACCGGCATCGCCGGCAAGGCGAATGCCTGGCCGTCGCGGTCGCGATAGGCAACGCCCTCGCCGCCGGCCGTGACGATTGCAGCCGGATAGGAACCGACGAGTATGCCGGCCGCCTTCGCAGCACCCTCGAGCGTGTCGACGACCGGAACGCCGGCCAGGAACTCCGCCTCGATGGCGTTGACGATGACGATGTCGGTCAGCGCGATCAGTTCGGCTGTCAGCTGTCGCGCCGGCGCCGCATTGAGAACGACCCGGCCGCCATGCGCCTTCACCGCTCGCGCCGCGGCAATGTTGGCGGCTTCCGGTACCTCGTTTTGCAGCAGCAGAACCGCCGTTTGCGCGATCAACTCGGCCGCCTCAATAATGTCCTTTTCGCCGAGAGTGAGATTGCTGCCCGAGACGATCACCGCGCCATAGTCGCCGCTGTCGTCGAAAATCGCTACGCTCATGCCCGAGCCGGCGCCCGAAGCCACTCCCACGAAGCGCTGGTCGACGCCGTTGCGATCAAGATTGTCGAGAAGCGCGCGGCCGAAATCATCGTCGCCGACAGCTCCGATCATCGCCGCACGCACGCCGGCCCGCGCTGCCGACACCGCCTGGTTGCCGCCCTTGCCGCCGCATTTCGGATGCCAGGCATGGCCGGTGACCGTTTCGCCCTTGCGTGGGCGATCGGGGGCTTCGACCATGATGTCGTAATGCAGGCTGCCGAATACGGTCACCAGCGGCGGGGAAGCCGTCATGTGCCCTTATCTTTCCGTTTCGACGTCACCGCAGACATGGTGCGGCCGAGATTGCGCTCCGCCGCCTGGTAGTCGCGTTGCGCGACCGCGACGAACAGCGCATCGAGGATGTTGAGCTGGGCAATGCGCGCCGCCGCGTTCTCACCCATCAACGGCGAGCCTTGCGCGGTCGAGCAGAGCACGATGTCGGCGACGGCTGCCAATGGCGAGTTGTCATAGTTGGTGATTGCCAGCGTGCGCGCGCCGCTTTTGCGCGCAAGTTGGATGGCGTCGATGACGGCGCTCGTGTTGCCGGAATGCGAAAAGCCGACGGCGATGTCGTCGGCGCCGAGCAGCGAGGCCGACATCAGCATCATGTGCGAATCGTCGTAAACGGAGGTGCGGATGCCGATGCGCAGGAATTTGTGCGAGACGTCGCGCGCGATCTGCGCCGAGCCGCCGACGCCGTAGAAATCGCGATTCCTGGCGCGGTAAAGCAGATCGGCGGCACGGTCGAAATCGTCCATGTCGAGGATGGCGAGCGTCTCCTCCAGCGCCTGGATAGAGGTGCGGAACACCTTCTGCACGATCTCGGCCGAACTGTCGTCCACCGACAGCTCCTGATGCATCTCGGCGGTCGGCAGGCGGCTGTATTCATAGACCGCCGTGCGAAAATCGCGATAGCCGGAAAAACCCAGCTTCTTGGCGATCTTGACCACCATCGCCTCCGAGACACCGGCCTCCTCGGCGATCTGCTTGAGCGGTATGGTCTCGTCGAAGCCGCGCCGTCCGAAGACGGTTTCAACCACCTTCGCCTCGAGCGGCGTCAGATGCGGCATCATCATGCGAATGCGCGGTCCTACTGCTTTCAGGTCCAGCCCGATCAAGGTCATCCACGTCCCCTCGTCACGCGATCGATAAGCATCGCGGCGAGGATTATAAGGCCAGTTGCCAGGAGCTGATAGAAGGACTGCACGTTCATCAGCGTCAGGCCGTTGCGCATGCTGCCAAGGATGACGGCACCCAGGATGGTGCCGACGACGCTGCCCTTGCCGCCCATCAGCGAGGCACCGCCGATCGCCGCCGCTGCTATGGCGTCGAGCTCCCAGAGATTGCCCAGAATGGGTTCGGCCGCACCCAGCCGGCCGATCAGGATCTGCGCTGCAAGCGCTGCCAGCAGGCCCGAGATCATATAGGCGGCGATCTTGGTGCGGGCGATCGGCACGCCGGCTATGTAGGCCGCCTCCTCATTGCCGCCGACGGCGAGCAGATATTCGCCAAACGGCGTCTTCTTGAGGATGATCCAGGCAATCAGCGCGACCACGGCCACGATGATGACCGCCAACGGCAATCCGAACAGCGAGCCGTTGAAGATGGCACGGAAGCCGGCAGGCAGGCCGAGCACCGGATTGCCGCCGGTATAGATCAGCGCCAGCGCCCGGTAGGTGCTGAGCGTCCCCAGCGTGACGATGAAGGGCTGCAGCCCGACATAGGCAACCAGCACGCCGTTAAGCAGGCCGCAGGCGAGGCCGATGGCGAAGCCAGCGGCGATGGCCAGCGGAAACGGCACACCGGCAACCAGCATCGAGGCCGAGATGACCGCCGAAAGGGCTGCCGTCGGCCCGACGGACAGGTCGATGCCGCCCGAGATGATGACCAGCGTCATGCCCAACGCCAGGCAGGCATTGATGCTCGACTGCTGCAGGATGTTGATCAGGTTACGCTCGGCAAAAAAGCCGGGGACCAGCGCCCCGAAGACGGCAAGGATCACCACCAGGCCGATCAGCGTGCCGGCGTCGCGCACGGAAAACCGGTGCAGGAAATCTGCCCTTGGGCGCGCTGCTGTGTGTTGGCTTATATCGGTCATCCGCTGGTCCTGTCCGTTATGCACCGGCCCGATGGCCTTGCGCCTTGCCGGCCTCAATCTTCGTTTGAGGTATGGCGTGCGCGGCGATCGCGTGTTCGCTGAGACTTGCGCGGCCCAGTTCGGCGGCGACCGTGCCGTCGCGCATGACCAGCACGCGGTCGGCGAGCCGGATCACCTCGGGGAGTTCGGACGACACGACGATTACCGAATGGCCTTCGGCGGCGAGTTCCTCGATCAGGTGGTAGATCTCCGCCTTGGCGCCGACATCGATGCCGCGCGTCGGCTCGTCGAACAGAAGGATCCGCGTTCCCGCCGCCAGCCAGCGGCCGATGATCGCTTTCTGCTGGTTGCCGCCGCTGAACAGCCGAATTGGCCGGTCGAGCAGGAACGGCCTGAGATTGACTCGCTTCATCTTCTCGGCTGCGACGCGCTTCAGCCGGCGGTGGTCGATGAGGCCGCGCGGCGCGAACACGCCCATCGAGGCCAGCGCCATGTTGCTGGAGATCGACCGCAACGGCACGATGCCTTCGCGCTTGCGCTCCTCCGGCACCAGGCCGATGCCGGCCGCGATCGCGTCGCGCGGACTGGAAAGCTTTACCGCCTTGCCGTCGATCTCTATTGCGCCTGATGAGGCCCGGTCGGCGCCGGTCAGCAGCCGCAGCAGCTCGGTGCGGCCGGAGCCGACCAGTCCGGCAATGCCCAACACCTCGCCGCGATGCAGGTCGAACGAAACGTCACGGACCTTGGTTGCCGAGGCGAGGCCACGCACGCTCAGCCTGATCTCGGGGGAAGCATGCGAGCGGTGTTGTTCCTGGGCAAGCTCGCGGCCGACCATCATCGAAACGACGGCCTTTTCCGACACCTGCGCGAGATCGACGGTTTCGACCACAACGCCGTCGCGCATGACAGTGGCGCGCTCGCAGATGCCGAACACCTCGTCCAGCTTGTGCGAGACATAGATGACGGCGACACCGTCGCGTGCCAGACCGGCAATGACTTCCGCCAGCTGTTCGAACTCGCTCGGCGTGAGGCTCGACGTCGGCTCGTCCATCGCCACGATCCTGGCGCGGTCGAGCAGCGCCCGGGCGATCTCGACGATCTGCCGCTGCGCCACCTTCAGGCTGCCAAGCGGGGCTGCCGGATCGATGGTTGGGTCGATGGCGGCCAGCGCTTCCGCAGCGCGGCTTTCCTGCTCGCGCCGTGCGACGAAGACGCCGCCGCGCGTCAACGGATGGCCGAGGAACATGTTCTGGGCGACGCTGAGGCGTGGCACCTGCTGTAATTCCTGATGGATCATCGCCACGCCCGCGGCGCGTGCGGCGACCGGATTGTTCAGCGTCACCGGCTTGCCGTCGATCAGCACGCTTCCCGCCGTCGGTCGGTAGACGCCTGACAGTATGCGCAGCAGCGTCGATTTGCCGGCGCCGTTTTCACCGAGCAGGCCACGGATCTCGCCGGCGCCGACCGAAAACGACACGTCGCTCAGCGCCCGCACAGCCGGAAACTCTTTGGAAATGCCCTCGAATTGCAGCCGCGCTGACATTGCTTCGGTTCTCCAGGCAAGGTGCCGACCCAAGGCCGGCACCTGCCGGCCCTGCTCTACTGGCCCGCTGCCGCGTCCTCGAGCAGCGCCTTGCGCACGGCGTCGCCGGCGCCAGAGTAACGGTCGGCATTGTCCTTGGTGATCAGCGCCTGCGGCGTGGCGACGACGCGCGGCAGCTTCTGCCCGGCCACCAGCCGCAGCGCAGATTCCAGCGCCACCTCGCCGGTCAGCACCGGGAACGAATCGACGGTGCCGGTCAGCTCGCCGGCGCGGATCGAGGCATAGGCGTCGGAGATCCCGTCGGTGCCGAAGACCGCAACCTTGTCCTGCAGCCCGGCAGCCTTGACCGCCTCGACGATGCCCAGCGCCATGCCGTCATTGTTGGCATAGAAGCCGATCAGATCGGGGTGCTGTTGCAGGATGTTGGTGGCCGCGTCGTAGGAGGTCTGGCGATCCCAGTTACCGGGGACGCTGGCGACGACGTCGAACTTGCCGGCCTCGGTGATCGTTGTCTTGAAACCATCGGTGCGCTGGACGGCGGCGTAGACGCCGGCCTGGCCTTCGACGATGGCGACCTTGCCGCCGTCCGGCCGGTTCTTGATGAACCATTTGGCGACGCGCACGCCGTTGTCGCGCTGGACATTACCGACATAATGCTCGGCCTGCGGGATGACCGCGTCGTTGACGTTGACCACCGGCACGTTGGCCGCCTTGGCCTGTTCCATGATCGGCTGCAGGTTGGAGTCGGTCTGCGGCGAGACGAGCAGCACGTTGTAGCCCTGTGTGACCAGACCTTCGGCGATGGTGAGCTGACCGAGCTGGTCGCCCTCGCTCTGCGCTGCCTGGTAGACGACGGGCACGCCGGTGCGGTCGCCGAACGACTTGTAGCCCTCTCCCAGCGAGCGCCAGTATTCATTGGTCAGCGTCTTGGAGACCGCACCCGCCTTGGTACCCTCGGGCAGCTTGGGGAACGCACCGAACCTGGCCTCGAGCTGCGACCAGTCGATGCGATCCTTCTCGGTGTCGGAATTGAGCGGCGCGAGGTCCGCGGAAAAAGCCGAGCCGATGGACAGCGCCATCAGGGCAGCGGCAGCGGTGGCAAGTAGAAATTTCATGATCTTCCTCCCTTGTTGAAAAACGGTCTATGCCGCCGGCCTCAGCTGTCCGGCCCGAGCATGGCTTCCTGGATGATGGCCTGCGAGGCGACCGCGTCCTGACGGTCGACGGCAGTGGACAGCCGATTGTCCTTTTCCAGCCGATCGACCAAGCGCAGCATGCGCTTGACAGTCGCGATGTTGACTTCGCATTCGTGGACCGGGTCGAGCCCGGTCATGTCGGGGAACGTGTCGAAGTAGATGGCGCCGGCATAGCCGTCTCGACGGATCTGCCTGAGCAGCTCGATCGTCTGCAGCGTATGCACGGCCCCGACCATCAGGCCGTCGTCGCGCTTGGCGTAGCCGTCGTTGAGATGCACGCCGAGCAGCTTGCTGTGTCGCGCCACGAGTGCTGCGGCAAAGGCCGGCTGCTCGTCGGCATAGAGCACATGGGCGAAATCGAGCGTCACGCCGAGATTTGGCAGGCCGATCTCGCGGATCGCCAGCAATGTAGTCGCCGCATCTGGCATCAGGCTGTAGGAGCGCGGCTCGTTGGGTTTGTATTCAAGGCTGATTTGGCAGCCCGGATCATGCGCCGCAACTTCACGAATGCCATCGATTTCGTGTTGCCAGAGCGCTGCGTAGTCCACCTGGAAGGCATAGTCGAAGCCATCCTGCCCGAGCCACAAGGTCATCAGGCTGGCGCCCGCCTCGCGGGTGGCGTCGATGCCGGCCTTGGTCAGGTCGATGGCTTCGCGGCGAATGGCAGGATCCGGGTTGGTGAAGGCGCCGAGCTTGAAAGCCGGATTGGAATAGTAGCGCATGGCGAAACCATTGATGGAAAGCCCGATATCGCCGAGTTTGCGCGCTATTTCCGCAGGCTTTTCATCGACATGGTCGGGGTAGTTGAGGTCGAGATCGGTCAACTCCGCAACCTTCGCCGAACGTGCCGCCATTTGCAGCATGGACGGTTTGCCGACAAGATCGGGCCACTCGGACTGTGGCCGCGAGGCAAAGGAATTGAGGCGGGTGGCGAAACGATAGGCAGTCATCGGGGACCTTTCATTGTCATAACTTTACATTATAACGACTATTTGTAAAGTCGTTAATTGCTCGCTCGGCGACGACGAATTCGCCATACCCAGGTCAGTTGCGACCATGGGGGACAAGCAAGCGCGGCACTGTCACGCAAGTATCATGTTCGCGTCCTAGATCGCTTCTCCGAAGGCTTTCGCGGCATCCTCGATGCCACGCGGCGCTTTTTCAGATCCCGGCAGCTTTGTCTCAAAAGAGGATATCCATGAAAAACCTGCACCGAACCGCGTCCCTCGCCGTCGCGCTGGCGATGTTCACCGCCTTGACCCCGGCCTTGGCTGAAAACGCCGCGACCGTCGGCGGCGTCAGCTTCGTCAACAAGGGCCTGGTCGGTGTCGGCCGCATCCCGGCCAGCCAGAAGGACAAGTTCGGCGAGACGTTTGGCTCGGGCTCGGGTATGTCGATCGACGCTGCCGGCTGGACGCGTGGCGCCGATGGCTATAAGGGCTCGCTGTGGCTGCTGCCGGATCGCGGCTACAATGTCGTCGGCACCACCGATTACCGTCCGCGCCTCAACACGATCGCCCTCGAGTTCGCGCCGATCGCGCCGGGTGCGGCACCGGCCACCGGCCAGGAACAATCGGGCCTCACCGCGACGCTTGCCGACACCATGCTTTTGACCGACGACAAGGGTACCGACGCAACCGGCCTCGATCCGCTCAACGGCGTGCGTGCCGCGACCGACGACATGCCGATCCTGCCCGAAGCCAACGGCAAGCTCGCGCTCGATAACGAAGCGATCGCGCGGCTGCCCGACGGCACGCTGTTCATCTCGGACGAATACGGTCCGAACATCTACCGCTTCTCCGCCGATGGGCGTCTGATGTCGGCAACGCAGCCGCCGGCGGCGCTTGTCCCGATGCGTCACGGGACGCCAAACTTTGCTTCCAACAATCCGGGACTTGGCGCGGCAGACCCGGATCCGAAGGATCCCGAAACCGGCCGTCAGAACAACCAGGGCCTCGAAGGCATGGCGCTGACGCCGGACGGGAAGTTCCTGATTGCCGTGCTGCAGTCGGCCCCAAGGCAGGATGGCGGCGATTCCGCCTCGACGCGTCAGAACACGCGCGCGCTGGTCTACGATGCCTCGGATCCCGGCCAGCTCAAGCTCGCGCATGAATATGTCGTGCCGCTGCCGGTGTTCACCGATGCCAAGGGCAAAACCAAGATCGCCGCGCAGAGCGAAATCGTGGCGCTGTCGGACAAGACCTTCCTGATGCTGGCGCGCGACAGCGGCAATGGCCGGGGGCTGAAGGGCGACACCTCGCTCCACCGCGAGATCAGCGTCGTCGATGTGTCTGCGGCAACCGATGTCGCCGGCACAGAATTCGACAAGGACAAGCCGCTGGCGCCCAAGGGTGAGCTCGATCCATCGGTGACGCCGGCCAAGCTGACGCCGCTCATCGACATCAACGACAAGACCGAGCTCGGCCGCTTCGGGCTGCACAATGGCGCGCCCAACGACCGCAACAACCTTTCGGAGAAATGGGAGGCGATGTCGGTGGTGAGCGTCCTCGATCCAAAGCTGCCCGACGACTATTTCCTGTTCGTCGCCAATGACAATGATTTCCTCACGCAGGACGGCTTCCAGGTCGGCGCGGCCTACAAGGCCGAGGATGGCGCCGATGTCGACACCATGTTCCTGGTCTATCAGGTCACGCTCCCAGGCCTCGCCAAGAAGTAGCGGCACCCATACAGGCGGACGCGCCGAACGCGTCCGCCTGAGCTGGCGCGATTGAGCGGTTGTACCTTCAGTTGCGGCTCGCCCGCGCAAGGACGGTGTCCTGGTGCGTTGCAAAAACCTGCGACTGACGATCCAGTCGAAGGCACTTACCTCAACATCTCCGCGTCCTTTGGCACGCCGGCATCGATCGGCTCGGCCGTCCTGTTCGACACGGCGGCGATCTTCCCGGCGGCCGACAGGTTCGGGCGCACGAAGACCGGCGCGACGCCGTCGACGCGGCTGTAGAGGTCGATAATGTCCTGATTCATGAAGCGCACACAGCCGGAGGAAGCGTTCTTCCCAATGGAATCCCACTCCGGCGTGCCGTGCAGCCTATACATCGTGTCCTTGCCGTCACGGAAGAGATACAGCGCGCGGGCACCAAGCGGGCTCTGCGGGCCGGGCGGCATGCCGTCCTTGTATTTCGCCAGTTCCGGCCGGCGTTGGATCATTTCCGGCGGCGGCGTCCAGACCGGCCACTTCTTCCTCGCCTGAACCACGGCGCTGCCGGTCCATCCGAAACCGGCCTTGCCGAGGCTGACGCCATAGCGAATTGCCTTGCCGCCGTCGCGCACCAGATAGAGGAAGTGCTCGGAAGTATCGACGACGATCGTGCCGGGTTTTTCTCCAGTCGGGTCGGCCACGATTTGACGCACGAATTTCGGATCGACCTTGGCTACCGGGATTGCCGGCAGTTGATAGCCCTCGTCGATGCGCGCGGCATACATGCTTGCGGCATCGCCGAAAGCCGGATCGCTTGGTGCCGCGGGCACCGGCGCCGCCACATCCGTCGTAGTGCACGACGAAAGAGCCACGGAGGCCGCGCCCAGAGCGGATGCACCAAGAAAGGCGCGCCGGTTCAGGCGCTCAAAAAACAACGGAATATCGGACATGAGCCCCCCGGCCTACCCATGAGATCCAGGAAAATGCGGCCCCACGCGTGCGGGATCAATATACGATTCCGGAAGGTTGAGAAATGCTTAGATCAAGGCACGCCAGGCGGAATTTACAGCGCCGCATCGACCTCTCCCGTTAAATCGGCAATCATTGCGGACTCAAGACAAGCCTTCGCCGAGTTGCCTGCCATGGACGACAACATGCCCCCGCGCCGGCAGACCGGCGACCTCACCAGTGGGCCTATCCCGCGCACCCTGTTGCTGTTTGCCCTGCCGGTGCTCGGCTCCAATGTGCTGCAGTCGCTCAACGGCTCGATAAATGCCGTGTGGGTCGGCCGTTTCCTCGGTGAAGCGGCGCTGACCGCCACGTCCAATGCCAACCTCGTGCTGTTTCTCATCCTCGGCACCGTCTTCGGCATCGGCATGGCGGCGACCATCCTGGTCGCACAATCCGTCGGCGCTCGTGACCTGCCCGAAGCCCGGCGCATCGTCGGAACCAGCGCCACCTTCTTCTTCCTCGTCTCGGTGGTGTTCGCGGTCTGCGGCTGGATCTGGGTCGATGCGATCCTCGATGCGCTCGGCACGCCGGCCGACGCGTTGCCGCTGGCGCGCTCCTATCTGCGCATCATCTTCCTCGCCGTGCCGATGATGAACCTGCTGTCCTTCGTCATGACGGTGCTGCGCGGCGCCGGCGATTCGCGCACGCCTTTCCTGTTCATGGCGCTGGCCGTCATGCTCGACGTCGTTTTGAACCCGTTGCTCATCCTCGGCATCGGCCCGTTCCCCGAACTCGGCATCGCCGGCTCGGCCACCTCGACGCTGATCGGCCAGACGGTAAGCGTGGTTGCCATCCTGATCGTGCTTTATGCGCGCAAGCACCCGCTGCGGCTGGCCGGCCCTAATCTCGCTCTGCTGCGGCCGGACCCGGCGCTGCTGCGCATCGTCGTCTTCAAGGGCGTGCCGATGGGCCTGCAGATGATCGTCGTTTCGGCCGCGGCGCTGACGGTGATGGGCATGGTCAACTCGTACGGCTCGCAGGTCGCGGCTGCCTACGGCATAGCCGCACAGCTCTGGACCTATATCCAGATGCCGGCGCTCGCCATCGGCGCCGCGGTGTCGTCCATGGCGGCGCAAAATGTCGGCGCCAGGCGCTGGGACCGGATTGGACGCATCGCCACCTCCGGCGTCGGCTTCAACCTTGTGCTCACCGGGATGCTCGTCGCGCTGCTGTTCGTATTCGATCGCGCGGTGCTCAGCCTCTTCCTTGGCAGCGACAGTGCAGCAATCGACATCGCCACTCACATCAACAAGATCGCGTCGTGGTCCTTCATCCTGTTCGGCATCACCATCGTGCTCTTCGCCACCGTGCGTGCCACCGGCGCGGTGATGCCGCCGCTGATCATCCTGGTGATCTCGGTGCTGCTGGTGCGCACCAGCTTCGCCTATTTCTTCCGAAGCGTGATCGGCGAGGAAGCTCTGTGGTGGAGCTTTCCGGCTGGCTCTATAACCTCGCTCGTGCTGGCCGCGGCCTATTATCGCTTCGGCTGCTGGCGCAGCCTGCACATGATCGAGAGCCGGCCGGCTGCCGGCGAACCGCCGGATACCGGCCTCGGCGTACCGCGCCAGCGCGCGCACCTTTCGCCCGAGACACCGAACGGCTGAAAGGTCGGCTCAGCGCGCGTATTTCGCGCCAAACCCGAGAGCGACCAGGGAAAAGACGACAATCATGCCGGCAAAGGCCACGCTTGCCGCGGTCGCACCTGCCACCGTCGACAGAACGCCGATGCCGATGACCGGCAGCGCGTTGCCGCAAAAACAGCAGATGAAGAAGGCCGAGACGACTTCGGCGCGCCGGTCCGCCGGCGCGATCTCGTTCACCACTTGCAAGCCGCCGCGATAGCCGAGCGCTGCCGCCACGCCGCACAAGGCGGTGCCGGCAATCATTATGGTCATCGAGGCGAAGACCTGCGCCGCAACAATCATCGCGACGGTTGGGATCATCAGCGCAAGCGCCGCGAACATCGCGGCTCGGCTCGAAAGACGTGCCGTCGCTACAATGGTGGCGGCCGTCACGATCGCCAATTCAAAGAACAGAGCGCCGGCTTCGGCATGGTTGGTTACCTGCAGTTGCTGCGCCAAAATGCTCGGTGCGAGTGCTGCATAAAAGCCGACCAGCGCCATTGCGCCAAAGCCGGTCACCGCCGGCGCAACGAAACTTGCGCGGATGTCATCGGGTACGGAAAGCCGCGGCCGCATCGAAACGTCAGCCAGTTTCCCCGGCCGCGAAACGGTTTCCCGCGTGCGCCAGACGAGCAGGGTTACAGTCGCGAGCATCGCCAGGTAGACGACGAATGTCAGCCTGAGCGGCCAAGGCGCGTATTCGGCGAGCAACCCGGCCCCCAGCGCACCGAGGCCGAGGCCGAGAAAATTGGTGCTGGTGGCAATCGTCGCCGCCTGTGACTTGTCGTCGGTCGGGAGCAATTCGGCGAGCCAGGCGGTGCCGGTGCCCGCGCCGACGCCGATTCCCAGTCCGCTCAGAATTCGGGCGATGTCGAGCCAGGCGACATTTTCGGCGAACAGGAAAACCACCGCGCTGACCACGGCCACCGCCATCCCGGCCAATGCCATTGGACGGCGCCCGATGACATCGGACACACGCCCCAACATCAGCAGCGCCGCCAGATTGCCGATGACATAGACGGCGTAGACCAGCGTCAAAGTGATCTGTGAGAAGCCGAAGACCTGCTTGTAGATGATGTAAAGCGGCGTCAGCGCCGTGCTGCCGGCGAAAAGAGCCGCGATCATAGCGGCCACGGTGGCCGCTGCAGCGCGGCCGCCGAGTTCGTAATCGCGCGTCATGACTTGAGCGTGAGCGGTCATTTTTTCGACCTTTTGCTGTTCGGGATCTGACATCCTAACGCCTTTTTCGCGTCAGCCGTTCCCCCTCCCCGGCTTGCTCCTGACAAGTTTGGCAGCTTTGCCGATGGCGCTGAGCGAGATCCTCTTTTAACTTCAGCGGATTGTCAGGGGAGATTCATGGGCAAGGGACGAGTCGAGGCATTCACCGATGGCGTGGTCGCCATCATCATCACCATCATGGTGCTGGAATTGAAGGTGCCGCATGGCGAGGATTTTTCCGCGCTGGCACCACTCTGGCCGATCTTCCTCAGCTATGTGCTGTCCTTCATCAATGTCGGCATCTACTGGAACAATTTGCACAACATGTTCCATACCGTGCAGCGGGTCGACGGCCGCGTGCTGTGGGCGAACCTCAACCTGCTGTTCTGGCTATCGCTGATGCCGGCGACGACAGCCTTCATGGGTGAGAACCATTTCGCGCCGGTGCCGGTTGCTGTCTATGGCGTCGACCTAGCGCTCTGCGCCATCGGCTTCAACATCCTCACCATGGCCCTGCATCGACTGCACGGCAACGAGACTCTCTTCGCCAGGGCGTTGGGCAATGACCTCAAGGGAAAGATCTCGCTGGTCCTCTATCTTTCCGCCATCGCGCTGACCTTCGTCAATCACTGGATCGGTGTCTCGATCTATGTCCTGGTGGCGATGATCTGGTTCGTGCCGGACAGACGCTTCGAGCGGCTGATCGAGAAATAGGCCCCGTCTAGCCTCGCATTGCTTTCAGCTTTTCCGCTACCGAAGCGGCAAGGTCGGCGTAGCGCTCCTCCAGCCGCTCGGCCGCCTTGATCACTGAAAAATCATGGCCGAATTTTTCCAGCGCCATACGCAGCTTTTCGACGAATTCGGCCTGTTTTTCGAGCGCCGAAAACAGCGTCATAACTTGCGCTTCGCTGATGTCGGGATTGGCGAGCATCTGCGGTACCTCGCGGCTCATCTGGTCGCCGGTGGCGGTCTGTTCTTTCAGGATCTCGATCCAGTCGGTCAATCGTCAGGTCTCCTTTTTCGATATCAGCATGCGCAGCGCCCGCCGATGCGGTCAACCCGAAGATGCCGGGACCGGCTTGCGCGAGCCTTTTTCCGCGCTAAGTTCGCCGCGGCCAGAACAGGAGAAAATCATGACCACCGACGCCGAGATCCAGACCGCCCTGCCTGCACTTGCCTCCGGCAATGTCGCCGTCATTACCGGCGCGGCCAGCGGCATCGGCCTTGCCGCCGCCAAACGGCTGGCGGCGATGGGCATGAAGATCGTGCTGGCCGATATCGGCGGCGAACGCCTTGATGAGGCTGCCCGCGCCGTCGCTGCTATCGGCGGGCAGAGCGCCGTACTTGCCGTCGCCACCGATGTCTCGAGGGCCGAAGACCTCGACCGGCTGGCCGAACGGACATCCGGCACTTTCGGCGACGTCTCGCTGCTGATGAACAATGCCGGCGTCGGCAACAACCCCGGCAAGCCCTGGGAGAACCGTGACGCCTGGAAGCGACTGCTGGACATCAATTTCTGGGGCGTCGTCCATGGCGTCGAGGCCTTCGCGCCGCGCATGCTGGCGGCGGGAAAGCCCGGCCTGATCGTCAACACCGGCTCCAAGCAAGGCATTACCACGCCGCCTGGCAACCTCGCCTACAACGTCTCCAAGGCTGGCGTGAAGACCTATACCGAGGGCCTTGCACACGCGCTGCGCAACGAGCCCGGCGCCAATGTCGCGGCGCATTTGCTCATTCCCGGGTTCACTTTTACCGGCCTGACCGAAGGTGCGACCGAAAAGCCGGCCGGCGCCTGGACCGGCGAGCAGGTCATCGACTTCATGCTGGCCTCGCTGCTGCGTGGCGATTTCTATATCCTGTGTCCCGATAACGAGGCGACCCGGCCCATGGACGAAAAGCGCATGGCCTGGGCAATCGGCGACATCATTGAGAACCGTCCTGCTCTGTCGCGCTGGCATCCGGACTACAAGGATGCTTTCGCGGCATTCATGACACGCAGCGCATGATCCCGAACCGAAGATCACCAGAGCAAAGAATCGGATCCGATCTTCGCAGGTATGCGCCGGACCTTTATATCACGCCGCTGCGTGCTTCTTCGTGTTCCGCTTCTTCGCCATGGCTTTCTCGGCTGCCAACTCGGCAAGCTTCTGATCATGCCGCTTCGCTGCCTGTTCGCATTTCTTGCGGATCTCTTCGACCTCGGTCTCAGTCAGGTGTTCGATACCGATGAAGGTGTTCTGGGCTGTGCTGACCCGGATCAATTCGTCGAGCTTCGCCTGGATCGCGGCGCCATCGCGGTTCTGGGTGTTCTGGATGAGAAACACCATCAGGAAGGTGACGACCGTCGTGCCGGTGTTGATGACGAGCTGCCAGGTGTCCGAAAAGCCGAACATCGGCCCGCTTGCCGCCCAGACGACGATGATCAGGAAACAGACGGCAAACGTCGGCGGCAGGCCGGCAAAATGGGCGACGTTGTTGGCGATCCTGGTGAAAAGCTTCTCAATCATTCAAACTCCCTCAACAGCCGGGCGACGAACCCGGACGGAAGCCGAGTTCATTGTGTCTGCAGAAACAGTTGGCAGCCGCTCCTGGTTCCCTCGTGGCGGAAGATCGCGGGTACATTGTTGGAGGAGCAGATCGCGCAGGCCGTCGGACCGCTTGCAGATACGCCCCGAAGTCAGGGGGCGCCGTTTTCCCAGCGGTCGAGGAAAGCCTCGATGGGCAAGGCCTGCATGTCGGGGACTGCCCTGGCCAGTTTCTCGACCGGCCAGTCCCACCAGGCAAGACGTTCGATCCGGGCCGCAGTTCCCGCGCTGAAGCGCTGCCGCAATGGCGTGGCCGGAACGCCGGCGACGATTGCATAGGCCGGCACGTCGCGCGTCACCACCGAGTTGGCACCGACGATCGCGCCATTGCCGATCGCCACGCCCGGCATGATCACGGCGCCATGGCCGATCCAGACATCGTGGCCGATGCTGACGGCTCTCGCCCGCCGCCGGTCGCGGAATGCCTGATCGACACCCAGCCAGCGGAAGTACTCGTTGGGCCGATAGCTGATTTTGTGCTGCGTCAGCCGCTCGACCGGATGCTCCAGCGCATTGATGCGGCTGTTGGCGGCGATCGAGCAGAATTTGCCGATCGTCGTATAGATCGCCTCGGCGTGGCGCTCGAAGTAGGAAAAGTCGCCGACCATCACCTCGCGCAGGATGACGCGCTCGCCGATCGACGCATAACGTCCAAGCTTGCACGCCTTCAGCTCCGCCGTCGGATGGATGCGCGGCTCGGGATCTTTTAGGACAAGGTGTTCAGGACGGTCCATGCGGGCGCTTTACGCCCGCGCGCATAGTCTCGCAAGCCGAGTGCAGCGCCGCGCATCCGTTTGGACGCGCCAAGGACCCCGTAGCACCTTCAGTCTCTATTTCGGCTTGCCGCTGGTCCACACCACGTTCTGGCCGTAGAGCGGCACGGTGGTGACCGACATTTTTGCCGAGCCATCCTGCACCTGGCGCGAATGCGACAGGTAGATCAGCGTCTCGTTGGCCTTGTCGTAGATGCGGTTCACCACCTGCTTTTTCCAGATCAGGCTGATGCCTTGCTTGAACACCTCCTCGCCGGCCTCGCTCATGTCGATGTCGCCAATGGTGATCGGCCCGGTCTGGCGGCAGGAGATCGAGGAATCGGACGGGTCCTCGAACCAGTTGCCTTTCTGCAGGCGGTCGATCATGCCACGGTCGAAATACGAGACGTGGCAGGTCACGCCCTCGACCTTCGGATCCTTGATCGCCTCGACGATGATATCGTTGCCGAGCCAATCGACGCCGACCTTGCCGACTTCCTCGGCGGCGGCCGCGCCGGCGCCAATGACCAGGCATGCGGCTAACGCGCCGCCAATCAGTTTTCGCAAAGAGGCCTCCTGCGGTTCGAATTTTGCCGACCTCAGGTGGGACGAACGGCAGCGCTTTGCAAGCAGATCGCCTCCCACAGGATTGCCGGTTGCGGCAACGCGACATCTTTGCGTCGGCGCGACCGAACCGCTAAGAGTGTTCGCCAAGCCAGGGCCTTCACGGCGCCAACCCGGCGCCCGATGGAAATAACGACGGACTTCACTGATGATGCGTTCAATTCTGGTCGGTATTCTCGTCCTGATGGCCGCTGGCATCGGCTGGCTCACCTTCGACTGGTACCGCGGACATTATGGCGGCGAGCCGTTCGGAGCACCGTTCACGCTGGTCGACCAGAAGGGCGCGCCGGTCACCGAAGCCGCGTTTCGCGGCCACCCCAGCGTCGTCTTCTTCGGCTTCACGCATTGTCCGGAAGTCTGCCCGACCACGCTTTTCGAGTTGGCCGGCTGGCTGAAGACGATGGGCGACGACGGCAAGAACCTGCGTGCCTATTTCGTTACGGTCGACCCGGAGCGCGATACGCCGGAAATCATGAACACCTATGTCAGCAATTTCTCCGATCGCATCCTCGGCATATCAGGCGATCCGGATAAGGTCCACGCCATGGCCAAGTCCTTCGGCATCTACTGGAAGAAAGTCGACACGAACGACGGCGACTACACGATGGACCACACCGCTTCGGTGCTGCTGCTCAATGCCAAGGGCGATTTCGCCGGCACTATTGCCTATGGCGAAAGCCCGGACGCCGCCATCGCCAAGCTCAAACGGCTGGCGGCGGAAGGTTGACACATCCGGTAATGACGCAGACGCGTTTGTATTTCACCGCGGGCAAGATCGAGGCTGATCGCATCTTCGCGGCGCTCGGTGCGGCGTTCGACGATGAGGGCCTGCCGATTGCGGTGCTCGAGGTCGACGAGGACCGCGACATCCACGAAGTATCGCTCTATGCCGGCGACGACGTCGATGCGGTCGAGGCGCGGCTCAGGGATGTACTTGCCGGACTGTCGCTGTCGAAGCCTATAGCGCGCGAAACGCTGCCCGACATCGACTGGGTGGCGCGCTCGCTGGAGGGATTGAAGCCGGTGCGGGCCGGGCGCTTCTTCGTCCATGGCGCGCATGACCGCAGGAAGCGCCACAGCGGCGAAATCGCCATAGAGATCGAGGCCGGCCTTGCTTTCGGCACCGGTCATCACGGCACCACCGCCGGCTGCCTCGAAATGCTGGAGCAGGTCGTACGGCGCGAGCATCCGCACAACGCGCTCGACCTTGGCACCGGCAGCGCGGTGCTCGCGATCGCAGCGGCCAGGCTCGCGCATATACCGGTGCTGGCGACCGACATCGACCCGCTCGCCGTCAAGGTGGCCGCCGCCAATGCGCGGCTGAACCACGTCAAGGGGCTCGTCGAAACAGTGACGGCGCCCGGATTCCACCACCCGATCTTTGCCGCGCGCGCGCCCTTCGACTTGATCGTCGCCAACATATTGGCGCGGCCGCTGATGCGCCTGGCGCCGCAAATGGCGGAGCATATCGCGCTCGGTGGCTCGATTGTTTTGTCGGGCATCCTCGAGCGCCAGCGCGATGCGGTAATCGCGGCCTATGTCGGCCAGAAATTCCGGCACGTCCGCACCTTGCACCGCGAGGGCTGGGTGACGATTCACCTCAAGCGCTGAGGCGCGACGCCTTCAACGCAAGCCGGAATCCGCTCGGACTTAGCGCGAGTTCGCCGCTTTCTTTAGCTGTTCGCGATCGTAGCCGTGAGCTTTCAGCGTTTCGTCGTCAAAGCCAAGCAGAACGCCGCTTACATACCGGCTCGCTTCGCGCTGGCGAGCTTCGATCAGCGCTTTCACAGCGTTTTTGAAAAATCCGCGTCTAGGTGAAATCGTGGACATGACGGTCTCCTTTGCAGGGCAACAGGACTTTTCCTCCACATTAAGAAGGTAAGCTCCGCTGACGCTTTTTGAAATCGTCGATTCTGCATGGCGTCATGCGCAAAGAGACACGCAGCAACCGGGAATGATCGGTCCGAAAATCGATTCCGATTTTCGAAGTCATGCGCTACGGTCGCGCCAGCATTCGAGGAGAGCCGACATGTTCCAGACCTTCGATTCCGCCGGCGATCCGGCTGTTGGCAAGCCGCGCGTAGCAATGCTGCGCCAATGGTTGGCGGCGAACGGGCTGGATGGCTTCATCGTGCCCCGTGCCGACGAGCACCAGGGCGAATATGTCGCCGACCGCTCGGCACGGCTGAAATGGCTGACCGGCTTCAGCGGCTCGGCCGGTGTCGCCATTGTGCTTGGCGAGCGCGCCGTCATGTTTGTCGACGGGCGCTACACGCTGCAGGTGCGCCAGGAGGTCGATCTCGACATCTTTTCGATCGAGAGCCTTGTCGACAACCCGCCGGCCAACTGGATCAAGGACAATCTCGGCAAGGGCGTGCGATTGGGCTTCGATCCGTGGCTGCATACGATCAGCGACGTCAAGGCGCTGAAAGCCTCGGCCGAGAAATCCGGCGCGATACTGGTGCCGCTCGAAGAGAATCCGATCGACGCGATCTGGCAGGACCAGCCCGGGCCGCCACTGGCACCGGTCGAGATCCACCCGATCGGCTTTGCCGGCGAACTGGCCAAGGACAAGCTGGTGCGGCTGGCAGCGGCCATCGAGAAGGACGGCGCCACCCATGCCGTGCTGACCGACCCCTCCTCCATTGCCTGGGCGTTCGACATCCGTGGCGGCGACGTACCGCACACACCGCTGGCGCTCGGCTTTGCCGTGCTCGCCGCCGACGGCTCGCATCTGCTTTTCATGGACCAGCGCAAGTTTTCGCGCACCGTCGCGGCCTACCTGACGCAGCTCGCCGAATTGCACGAACCAGGTGAATTCGAATCGGCAATCGTCACCCGGGCCAAGGGCGGCGCAAAAATCGCGCTGGACCCGGTTCTCGCGGCGGACAAGCTCAGAATGCTGGTCGAGGATAATGGCGGCACCGTCATTGCCAGGGCCGATCCGGCCCGCATTCCACGCGCAACAAAGAACAAAGCTGAGATCGCCGGCGCACGCGCCGCACATCGCCGCGACGGCGCCGCGGTCGCCAAGCTGCTGTGCTGGCTCGACCGCCAGAAGCCCGGCACGCTCGACGAAATCGCCGTTGTCACCAGGCTTGAGGAGACGCGCCGTCAGACCGGCGAAGAAACGCAGATGCCGCTGCGCGACGTATCGTTCGATACCATCTCCGGCGCTGGTCCTAACGGCGCTATCATGCACTACCGCGTCTCCCGCGCCACCAATCGCAAGCTGGGGGATGGCGAGCTGTTCCTGCTCGATTCCGGCGGGCAGTACCAGGACGGCACCACCGACATTACCCGCACGGTTCCGATTGGCGCGCCAACCGAGGAGATGCGCGAGCGCTTCACGCTGGTGCTGAAAGGCATGATCGGCATCTCCATGCTGCGCTTCCCCCAGGGCACGCGCGGCTCCGAAATCGATGCAGTGGCGCGCCTGGCGCTATGGAGACACGGCTGCGATTTCGCCCATGGCACCGGGCACGGTGTCGGCTCCTATCTTGCCGTGCATGAGGGCCCGCAGCGTATCGCCAAGACCGGTACCGAGAAGCTGCTGGCCGGCATGATCGTCTCCAACGAGCCCGGCTATTACAAGGAAGGTTCCTACGGCATCCGCATCGAGAACTTGATTCTGGTGACACCGGCCGAGGCAATCGAGGGCGGCGACATCGCCATGCACGGCTTCGAGACACTGACGCTGGCGCCGATCGACAAGCGGCTGGTCCGATCGGACCTTTTAACCCGCGACGAGTTGCATTGGCTTGACGAATACCATGCGCGCGTACTGGCCGAGATCGGACCGATGCTCGACGGCGAAACGCTGGCCTGGCTGGAAAAGGCAACCGCGCCGCTGCCGCACGACTTCAAGCAATAGCCGCGGCGACAACGCCGGTTGACAGGCTTTGCTCCGCAAGCAGTCCCTGCAAAGCGGTGACGTTGGGAGAACCGGCTCCCTTGCGCCAGAACAACACCGTGACGGCATTGTCTTCGTCAGCGGGCAGTTCGTGCAGCTTTAGCCAGCGGCTTTCCGGAAAACCCGAAAGCACGCTTTTCGGCATCAGCGCTATGCCCATGCCAGCCACCACGCAACCAAGGATGGCATGGTATGAACCAAGTTCGATGGTTTTCTCGGCCATGAACCCTCTGCGCGCATACCATTGTTCCAGCCGCTTGCGGTGCGGACAGCCGTGCTCGAAGGCTATCATGGTTTTGGGCATGTCCAGGTGGTCTTCGACCGAAACGCGCGATGCCGCCGAGACAATGACCAGCTGCTCGTGGAATGCGGGCAGCTTTTCGAACGGAACGTCAGCGATCGGCTCGGCGGCGAAGGCTGCCTCGAGTTCGCCGGCAAGCATGGCGGTCGCGAGAACCTGCGGATTGCCGGTGCGCAACTGGATTTCCACTTCGGGATGCCGTGCATGGTATTCGGCGAGCAGACTTGGAAGCCGTGCCGCGGCGGTGCTCTCCATGGCACCTAGGCGAAGAGTGCCGCGCGGGCGTGGATCGAGCATCGCCGTTCGCGCCTCCTCCGCAAGCGCCAGCAGCCGATCCGCATAGCCGACCAATCTGTGACCGGCCGGCGATACGTGCAGGCGCTTGCCCTCCCGGATAAACAGCTGCACGCCGAGATCCTCCTCGAGCTGCCGGATGCGTGTGGTCACGTTCGACTGCACGCGAAACAGTTTTTCCGCCGCCCTGGTGATTCCGCCCTCGCGCACCACCGTGCGGAAGATGCGCAGATCGGCCAAATCCATACATCTCTCCTGGAGAACATAACGATCTTAATTATTCATTTTAACTGATTATGCCCTTCCCGTAAATCGCCGGTGTAGCTGCCGATCAACACGGCAAACCAGGGGAGATGGAAATGTCGCGTGAGCCCTTCGGCATCCAGCCGATCGATCTAAGCGCATTGACGCCGAAGCAGCGCGAAGCGCTCTATAGCGACGCCGTGCGTGGCGCCCACCAGGAGAGAGCGGAGGCGATCCGGCTGAGCCTGTCGCGGGTCGGCGCGGCAATAGTCGCTGCGGTAAAGCGCATGTGTGCTCTCGCCGCCAAGGCAAAAGTCGATCAGCCGACGAGCTGCCGCGCGAGGATCAGCACGGCAGCACCCGCCAGGAACATCGCCATAAGGCCGCCGCGCAGTGAGACAAGGCCGGCGACGATCAAGGCTGCCCATTCCGCCGGCCCGGCGCTGAGCGCCGCCGGCGCCACCAGCGTGGTCAGCACCGCCGCCGGCACGGCGCTGAGCCCGGCTTCGACGCGCGGGTGGATTTGATCGAAACGCGAGATCACCAGATGACCGCCGATGCGGGTCAGATAGGTCGCGATGGAACCGGCGACGATGATCCACAAGGTCGTGCTCATGGCCGTGCCTCCACGCCGCTGTGGCGGGGCGGCAGGATGACGGCGAGCAGCACGCCGGCCAGCGCACCTATGGAGACATGCCAGGGCGAGCCGACCGTTTTGTATGCAATAATGGAGGCGGCAGCGCTGGCGACGACCACCGGCAGCCACAGCGGCCGCTTGCGGAAGCTCATGACCAGGCCGAGAAAATATATCGGCAGCAGGAAATCGATGCCCAACGCATGGGTGTCGGGAATAAGCTTGCCGAACATCGCGCCGAGCGCGCTTTCGATGATCCAGAACACATAGACCGGCAGCCCAAGGCCCATATACCAGGTGAACCCGACGGTCTCGCCGGCCTCCGCCTTGCGCTCGGCCACCGCGAACTGCGGATCGGTCAGCACAAAATAGCCTATCGCCTGCTGCACCAGCGGCCAATGCGCAATGCGCCGGCCGATGCCAGCCGAATAGAGCACATGGCGAAAATTCACGGCGAAGATCGACAGCACGATCAGCCACGGCGCGACATGCTGGCCGAACAGCTCGATGCCGACCATCTGGCTGGCGCCGCCGAACACCGTTGCGCTCATCAGGAACGCTTCGAGCACGGAAAACCCGTTGTCGACTGCGAGCGCTCCGAACAGCAACGCAAACGGCGCCGACGCCACCACGACGGGCATGCTGAGCCGCACGCCGTCCCAGAAATCGCTTTTCGCTCCGTTTTCGGAGATTGCTTCCGCCGACATCGATCGCTCCTTGGGAACGGCCGTATGTAGAGAGAGCGGCCCGGCTTGTCACACCAATTTGCTTGAGGCAAACGATCAGCGGAAATGATGGCTGAAGCGTCGCGGCAAGCTCGCTTCCGAGCCTAGCGCGGCGAAGCCTTGCCTTCGATCGCCCTGCCCCAGTCAAGCAGCGGTTTTGCCAGCATGACGAAGTCGACGAGTTCGTCGACCAATCCAGCTCCGTAGATATCCGCCGGCTCGATCGCGTGCCGGACGGCAAAATGCCGGTTGCGGATCGCGGTAGCGAGATCGGGCTCGGCGATATGCTCGAAGCCGCGCGGCGTGCGCTTCATGCAGCCGTCCGGGTCGAGCTCGAGACCATTCTTCTTCAGCGCCGCGACGAGGGTGCGGAATTCAGCGGGCCGCTTCGCGATCGCGTTGCGCAGCGCCAGCAATAGGTCCGGTCCGGGCTGCCACCAGGCGACGGCAGCAAAGCAGCGATCGAGCCCGATATGGACGTAAAACACGCCCTGTTCCATCTTGGTGCCGTCGGGCGAAAGGATCGCCGACAAATGCTGGTTGTAAGGCCGTTTGTCCTTGGCAAAACGCACGTCGCGATTAATCCGGAACAGCGATTTCTTGCGGTCGCCGCGCAGGCCGAGCCCCAATGCCGTGAAGCGCTCGGAGAGCGTCTCGACCAGATCGCCGAAGGGATCGCGCAGGTCGCGCTCAAAAAGATCGCGGTTTTTCAAAAACCACTCCCGGCTCTGATGAAAATCCAGCGCCTTGAGGAAGGGAATGGCCTTTTGCCCAAATCCATTGAACGCAGCCGCCATCACGCGCCCTTGCCAATCCGCTGCAGCCAGGTGTCCTCGTCGATCACCTCGATGCCGAATTTGGTCGCGTCCTTCAGCTTGGAACCGGCGCCCGGGCCTGCCACCAGGAGATCGGTCTTCGCGGAAACAGAGCCGGCGACCTTCGCGCCGAGACGTTCAGCCATCGCCTTGGCCTCGGGGCGCGTCATCTTTTCCAGCGTGCCTGTAAACACGATTGTCTTGCCGGCGACCGCACTATCGGCTGAGACGTTCACAATGTACGGCTTCGGGTGGATCTGTGTGAGCAGCGCTTCAAGCACGGCGTCGTTGCGTTCATTGCCGAAGAAATCGCGAAGCGCGCCTATCACGGTATCGCCGATGCCGTTGATTGAAGGAAAAACGGTGTGTGGATCGGCTGCTGCTGCTGTCTCCTTGCCAATGCGGATCAACTCCTCGATCGTCGAGAAGGTTCGGGCGAGCACAGCGGCCGTCGTTTCGCCGATATGGCGGATGCCCAGCGCAAAGATGAAGCGATCGAGTTCGGGTTCGCGGCGGGCGTCGATGGCAGCGAAGAGCTTGTCGAGGCCGTCATAGTTGCGTTCCTCGACGCTGCGTACATTCTTGCGCGTTTTGCCCGATGCGGCCTCACGCTGCCTGGCCTGCTCCTCCCGTCGCTCCGCCAGCGCCTTGGTGACGGCGGGACGGCGGTCCCGGAGGGTGAAGATATCGGCGGCAGTCTTGACCAACCCGGCATTGAAGAACAGGTCTATGTTTTCAGCGCCCAGGCCTTCGATATCCATGGCGCCGCGCGACACAAAGTGGCGTAATCCTTCCACGGCCTGCGCGGGGCAGATCAGCTCGCCGGTGCACCGTCGGCGGGAATCCTCCTTGCCGGTCTTCTCGTTGATCTCGCGCGTTGCGGGTGAGCCGCAGATCGGACATTTGTGCGGGAATTCGTAGGGCACGGCATCTGGCGGACGCTTGTCGACGACGACGCTGACGATCTGCGGAATGACGTCCCCCGCCCGCTGGATGACCACCGTGTCGCCGATACGGATGTCGTTGCCGTCGCGGATCGGCTCGCCGTTGCTGTCCAGACCCTTGATGTAGTCTTCGTTGTGAAGCGTGACATTTTCGACCACGACGCCGCCGACCGTGACGGGCGCAAGCCGGGCAACGGGCGCCAGCGTACCGGTACGGCCGACCTGAATGTCGATCCTGAGCACGGTCGTCATCGCCTGTTCGGCCGGAAATTTATGAGCGATCGCCCAGCGTGGTTCGCGGGTGACGAAGCCCCATCTGCGCTGCAACTCCAATTGGTCGACCTTGTAGACGACGCCGTCGATGTCGTAGCCGAGCGATGAGCGCTGGGCCTCGATAAGGTGATAATGCGCGATCAGTTCGTCGACCGACTTTGCCCGGACCATCAGCGGACTGACCTTGAACCCCCACTCCGCGAATTTTTGCACGGAATCGTATTGGGTCGGAGCTGGATCCTTTGAAGTATAGCCCCAGGCGTAGGCAAAGAATTTGAGGTTGCGGCTGGCGGTAACGGACGGGTCCTTCTGGCGCAGCGATCCGGCCGCCGTGTTACGCGGATTGACGTAATCCTGGCCGCCTATCGCCGCCGAACGCTGCTTCAGCGCCTCGAATTCCGCGTAGGTCATATAGACCTCACCGCGTATTTCGATGACCTCGGGCCAGTCCGATCCCTTCAAGGTCTTGGGAATATCGGCGATGGTCTTGAGATTGGCGGTGATGTCCTCGCCGACGACGCCGTCGCCGCGCGTTGCCCCCTGCACGAACACACCGCCTTCATACCGCAGGGAAGCCGATAGCCCGTCGATCTTCGGCTCAGCCGTGAAGGCGATGTTCAGCTCCTTGTCGCGATCAAAGAATCGCCGGCCCCGTTCTATGAAGTCCGCGACGTCCTGGTCGGTGTAGGCCTTGGCGAGGCTAAGCATCGGCACCGCGTGGCGCACCTTTGCAAAACCTTCCGCCGGCGGCGCGCCGACCCTGCGTGAGGGCGAATCCTCGCGCACAAGATGCGGGAACTGCTGCTCGATGGCGAGGTTGCGCCGGGTCAGCGCGTCATATTCCGCATCCGTGATTATCGGCGCGTCCTCGCCATGGTAGCGCCGGTCGTGCTCGGCGATCTCCTGCGCCAACCGCTTCAACTCGCTTGCCGCCTCGCTTTCGCTGAGCGAATCGACTGGTTTTTCGTCCATGCACTGCTCCCTCCACGGTGGCGCGACACAATAGAACAGGATTTTCTCATGAGGGAGAGACCAGACACAGAAAATCATTCCTGAACAGCAGGATGGCGCCATACCCTGACTCAGGTCACGAGCGCCGGAAACGAACTCGCCTGGAGCAATTCCAGGAAAAGTGTGAAACGGTTTTCCGTCCGGAACTGCGCAGAAACAAAGAGGTAGAGCGGTTCGGCGTTTCGGTGAAACGATGAACAGCTCTACGCTGCCGCGGTGTTCTCCCGCAGCAGCCGCTCGGCCGCCGCGCGCGCCTCGTCGGTGATGGTGGCACCGGCGAGCATGCGTGCGATCTCTTCCTGCCGCGCTGCCCGGTCCATCTCGGCGATGCCGGTCGAGACCCGGTCGGCGCCGCCCGATTTGGAGATCAGGAAATGCGTCGCCGCGCGCGCCGCCACTTGCGGTGCATGCGTGACCGAAAGCACCTGCACGCGTTTTGCCAGCCGCGCCAGCCGCTGGCCGATGGCGTCGGCAACCGCGCCGCCGACGCCGGTGTCGATTTCATCAAAGACCAAGGTCGGCGCCGACCCGCGATCAGCCAGCGCGACCTTCAACGCCAGCAGGAAGCGCGAAAGCTCGCCGCCGGAAGCGACCTTCATCATTGGTCCTGGCCTGGTGCCGGGATTGGTCCGCACCCAGAACTCGACCTGGTCGATGCCTTCTTCCATGCGGCTCTCGGCATCGCTTGCGATCTCGACGATGAACTCGGCGCGTTCGAGCTTCAGCGCCGGCAGTTCGGCCATCACCGCCTTGCTCAGCCCGACAGCCGCCGCATGGCGAAGCGACGACAGCTGGGCCGCCGTAGTGTCATAGGCCTGGCGCGCCGCCGCAGCCTGTTTCTCCAGCGCCTGCAGGCGCTCCTCGCCGGCGTCGAGATCGGCAAGGTCGGCAGCCATGGTGTCACGCAATTGCGCCAGGTCATCGACGGCGACGCTGTGCTTGCGCGAGGCGGCACGCAGCGAAAACAGCCGCTCCTCAGCCTTCTCCAGCCGCTGCGGATCATATTCGGTGGCGCGAAGTGCTGCTTCGACGCCCGACTGCGCCGCGTCGAGCGACAGCATCGCCTCGTCGAGCGACTTGACGACATCCTCGAGCAGCCCGGGCGCTTCGGTGACCTTGCGCTGCAGCCGCCTGAGCAGGCTGGCCAGTTGCGGCAAGGGCGAGGACGGACCCGAGAGCACATCCTGCGCATCGTGGATTTCCGAGGCGATCTTTTCGGCACGCATCATCAAGGCGCGCAATTCGGCCAGCTCGGTCTCTTCGCCAGGTTGCGGATCGAGCCTGGTCAATTCGGCGACCGCTGCACGCAGATAATCGGCCTCACGGGCAGCTGCCTCGACTTTGGCCCGGTGCCGTGAAAATTCCTGCTCGCAGGTACGCCAATGCCGCCACGCCTCGCCGGTTGCCCGAGCAGCGCCGAGATGGCCGCCGAAACTGTCGAGCAACTCGCGATGGGCGCCGGGATCGACCAAAGCGCGCTCGTCATGCTGGCCGTGGATCTCGACCAGCGCACGGCCGATGTCGCGCATCAGCGTCACGCTGGACGGCTGGTCGTTGACGAACACGCGCGTGCGGCCGTCAGCCGTCTGGACGCGGCGCAGGATGATTTCGCCGTCGTCCTCGATGGCATTCTCGGCAAGCAACATGCGAGCCGCGTGGTTGCGCGGCACGTCGAACACGGCGATGATCTGGCCTTGTGCCGCGCCATGCCGCACCAGCGAAGCGTCGCCGCGGGCGCCAAGCGCCAGCGACAAGGCGTCGAGCAGGATGGATTTTCCGGCGCCGGTTTCGCCTGTAAGGACCGAAAGGCCGGACGAGAAGTCGATGTCCAGCTTCTCGATCAGAACGATATCGCGGATCGACAGTCTGGAGAGCATGGTGACGCGCCGCTCAGGCGCCGGTGATCAGCTTCCCGGCCTTGGAGATCCACGATCCGGCATTCTCGCGCGGCTCGAGCCCACCACTCTGCAGGAGCTTGTAGGAGTCCTTGTACCACTGGCTGTCGGGATAGTTGGTGCCGAGCACGGCCGCAGCGGTCTGCGCTTCCGACGTCAGCCCCATCGCATAGTAGCTCTCGGTCAGACGCGCCAGCGCCTCCTCGACATGACGTGTGTTGGAATAGTTCTCCACGACGTTGCGGAACCGTTTGACGGCCGCGATGTATTCGCGGCGCTCGAGATAGTAGCGGCCGATCTGCATCTCCTTGCCGGCGAGCTGATCGTTGGCGAAGCGGATCTTCTCCTTGGCATCATCAACATATTCGGAAGTCGGCCAGCGCGTTACCAGATCCTGCATCGTCTGCGCGGTAAGACGCGCTTCCTTCTGGTCCTGGGTGACGTCCTTGATCTGGCGGTAGTAGCTCAGCCCGATAATATACTGGGCATAGGCTGCATCGTCGGTCGACGGGTAGAGGGTCAGGTAGCGCTTGGCCGAACCGATCGCCTCATCGTAATTGCCCTGACGGTAGTCGGCAAAGGCACCCATCACCATCGATTTGCGGGCGAATTCGGAATATGGATGCTGGCGGTCGACGGCATCGAACTTGCGGCTTGCCTCCTGCAGTCGCCCGGCATTCAGATTGGCGAGACCCTGATTGTAGAGCACGTCGGCCGGCTCGGTCTGATCGACATAGGTCGACAGATCGACGTCCTTCTCGGACGACATGCAGGCCGACAGAAACAGCGATGGAACGACCACCGAAAGCGCCAGGAAAACAGCCCGCCGCGGCGCCTTCGATTGACCAACTCGCTTGAAAAACATGTTTGGATTCCGCCCTTTCGGCGTCATTTCAGTCGACGGCAGCAGCCATAAACCATAATTGCCTTGCCCGGCAACGCTATCCCCGGCCAATCGCACATTTTTGTGGCGCTTTGGCGCTACCTGGAAAGCTGTGTAATTTGGCAGGCCGGTGATGCATCCATGCAACACAGCTTGACCGCAACGGGAGCCGCAAGACCTTAAGAATCAGATCATCCAGGGCGCATAGAGGGGTGCGTTGACGGCGCTCATCTCCGCGGTACGCCCGCGCTCGCGGCGCGTCGTCTCAACGATCTCGAAAGCCGAACGGTCGGACAAGAGACGGCGCAGCGCAGCTGCGTTCAGCCTGTGGCCGCCACGATAGGAGCGGAAGCAGCCGATGAACCGGGCACCGGCGAGCGCCAGGTCGCCCATCGCATCCATCGTCTTGTGGCGCGCGAACTCGTTGGGATAGCGCAGGCCTCCCATATTGATCACGCGGTTGTCGTCGCCGATCACCAGGGAGTTTTCCAACGAGGAGCCGAGCGCATAGCCGGCCGCCCACAGCCGCTCGACGTCCTTCATGAAACCGAAAGTGCGGGCCCGCGCGACGTCACGCCGGAAAATGTCGGCGTTCATGTCGGATGCAAAAAGCTGGCGCCCGATCGCCGGGCTTTCGAAATCGATCTCGATCTCGAAGCGCGTGCCGTCATAGGGTCGGAACTCCGCCCAGCAGGCGCCGTTCTCGATGCGAACCGGCTTGACCACCCTGATGTAGCGACGCTTGACCGGCAGCGTTTCGACGCCTGCCTGGTCAATGGCCTCGATGAACATCACTGCGCTACCGTCGAGGATAGGCACCTCATGGCCGTCGATTTCGATGACGAGATTGTCGATCCCAAGCCCGAAAAGCGTCGCCATCAGATGCTCGACCGTGGCAATGTGCTCGCCCTGCGGATCGCCGAGCATGGTGCAGAGGTCGGTGGCACCGACCTCGGAAACGAGCGCGCGAAATTCGTGGCTTCCGCTTGCATTCGAAAGCTGGAAGACGACACCCGTATCGGCGTCCGCCGGCAGGAAATGGACGGTGACCGGATTGCCACTGTGAACGCCGATGCCGGTCAGCGTCGCACGCGATTTAAGTGTCGTCTGATAGTCGTGCAAAACAATCCCCATAGCCCATGCTGCCTAGGTCCGCTTCTGCCCTGAGGGCGCGGCTCTTGATTGATCGGCAGGCAGGGCCACTTCCCCGAGACTCCCAGCAAACCGACTTTGGTCGGTGGCGAAGATAATGGTCCCGCGGGGAGACTCCAAATCACGGTTTCTTACTCTTTGTAACTGCGGTCCAGCGCGGGATTGCCCCATAAGTCCTTGTTTTACAATCACTTTAAGGTTAACAGGCGAACAGTTTCCTGCTCGCCTGTTAATAACTGTTACGAACCGTTAACAGATCAATTGGCCTGTCGGCGCAGGAAGGCGGGAATCTCCAACTGATCGTCTTCCTGGACAGCCCGGCTCTGCGGCGTCAGGCGGCCCTGCTCGTCCAGCTGGCCGCGGCGCGGTGCGTAAAGCTGCGGATCCTGGCTGGCTAGGCGGCGCACTTCCGCCGGCGCCTGGCGCAGTTTCGGTTCGCGAGGCTGCGCCGGCTGCAGTCTTGCAGGCTCCTCTTCGCGGCGGGTCAAGCCGTTGGTCAGGCGCTTGAGCAAGCCCATCGGGCCGCTGTTCTCGTGGTCGGCGGGGCGGGCCTTGGCTTCCACTTCGGCCTTCACCTGCGGCGGGAAATCCTCGACCCGCGGCATGCGCTGGGGTGCCGCGGCAACCGGCTGCGGCATTTCACGATGCGGAGCGGGCTGCATCGCTTGCTGAACCGCTGGCTGCATCATTGGCTGCGGTTGAGCGGGAGGCGCCTGGAAAATCTTGCTCTGCGGACGGAAGTCTTCCGCATGCGCGACCGGTGCCGGGCGGGCCTGCGCCATCGCTGCCGCATTCGCTTCGGCGAGCTGAATGGCCTCGGCGACCGGGTCGGCAGCACGTGGTTCATAGATTGGTTGCTGGACAGGCGCCGGGCGCATTTCCGTGACCTGGGCCGCCGGGCGGCTGACCGGCTTCGGCGGAGCCGCGCGGATGGCGATCGGCGCGGCAGCGATTTCGGCCGCCGATTTGTCGATGCCGGTGGCGACCACCGACACGCGGATGACGCCTTCGAGTTCCTCGTCGAAGGTGGCGCCCAGAATGATGTTGGCGTCCTGGTCGACCTCTTCGCGAATGCGGGTTGCCGCCTCATCGACTTCGAACAGGGTCAGGTCACGGCCGCCGGTGATCGAGATCAGCAGGCCCTTGGCGCCCTTCATCGAGGTCTCGTCGAGCAGCGGGTTGGCGATGGCGGCTTCCGCCGCGGCCATTGCGCGGCCCTCGCCCGAAGCCTCGCCGGTTCCCATCATCGCCTTGCCCATTTCGCGCATGACCGAGCGGACGTCGGCGAAGTCGAGATTGATCAGGCCTTCCTTGACCATCAGGTCGGTAATGCAGGCAACGCCCGAATAGAGCACCTGGTCGGCCATCGCGAAGGCATCGGCGAAGGTGGTCTTGTCATTGGCCAGCCGGAACAGGTTCTGGTTGGGAATGACGATCAGGGTATCGACGGATTTCTGCAGTTCCTCGATACCCATGTCGGCCGTCTTCATGCGGCGCTGGCCTTCGAAGTGGAACGGCTTGGTGACGACGCCGACGGTGAGGATACCCTTTTCGCGGGCAGCGCGGGCAACGACGGGAGCCGCCCCGGTGCCGGTGCCGCCGCCCATGCCGGCAGTGACGAAGCACATATGCGTGTTGGAGAGATGATCGATGATCTCGTCGATGCATTCCTCCGCCGCCGCGCGCCCGACTTCAGGCTGCGATCCGGCGCCGAGACCCTCGGTGACATGCGCGCCGAGCTGGATCAGCCGCTCGGCCTTCGACATCGTCAGTGCCTGCGCGTCGGTGTTGGCCACCACGAACTCGACGCCGCGCAAGCCGGCGGTGATCATGTTGTTGACGGCATTGCCGCCGCCGCCGCCGACACCGAACACGGTGATGCGCGGCTTGAGCTCGGTGATGTCCGGCTTCTGCAGATTGATGGTCATTGTCTTCGTCCTTTGCCTTTCCCGCCGCTTCGCCGCCGCGGCCGCCTATGGGGCTGTCCCCGTCAAAATTAAAAACTGTCTCTCAACCACTGACTCATTCGATGCAGTTTTCCGCCTGTTCCGGTCATCCGAAGACCGGAAATTCCCTTCGCCGGCCGGCTCTCGAAGCTCGCCATCTGTGGATAGATCAGAAGTCCGACCGGGGTCGAGAAAGCCGGCCCCTTGGCCGCCTCGGGCAAGCCTGCCACGCCAAGCGGGCGTCCGATGCGCACATTGCGGCCGAGAATGCGGCGTGCTGCTTCTGGCAGGCCGGCAAGCTGGCTGGCACCGCCGGTCAGCACCACACGCTTGCCGACGGCGTTGCCGTAGCCGGATTTGTTCAGCCGGTCGCGCAGCAATTCCAGCGTCTCGTCGATGCGGGCGCGGATGATGCGCGTCATCACCGAGCGCGGGATCTGCAACGGCACCTCGCCGTCCTCGCCGATCGGATGGATGGAAACCAGGTCGCGGTCGTCGGCACTGCCAGGCAGCGCCGAGCCATGCATCACTTTCAGCCTTTCGGCGGCATCGAGCGAGGTCGACAGGCCCTTGGCCATATCCAGCGTGACGTGGTTGCCGCCGATCGCGATGGCATCGCCATGGACGAACTTGCCTTCCGAAAACACCGAGATCGTCGTCGTGCCGCCGCCCATGTCGATGCAGGCCGCGCCCATTTCGAGCTCGTCGTCGACCAGCGCAGCAAGCCCACTGGCATAGGGCGTCGCCACCATGCGTTCGACCGACAGATGCGAGCGGTTGATGCAGAGCTCCAGATTGCGCAAGGGCGCTGCGTCGCCTGTCAGCACGTGCATGTCGACGCCAAGCTGGTCGCCAACCATGCCGCGCGGATCGCGCACACCGCGCTCGGCATCCAGCGAAAAGGCTACGGGAAGCGAATGGATCACCTCGCGCTCGGCCCGCAACGCCTGCTTGGCGCCGGCGGCAAGCACGCGCTTGATGTCGGCCTCGTCGGCCTCATGGCCGCCGAGATTGATGGTGGCCGAAAAAGCCTCGCTCTTCAGCCGGCCGGCAGTCATGTTGACGATCAGCGAATCGACCGTCAGTCCCGCCATGCGTTCGGCGGCGTCGACGGCAAGACGGATGGCGTGCTCGGCACGGTCGAGATCGATGACGACGCCGGATTTCACGCCTTGCGATTTCTGGTGGCCGATGCCGATCACCTGGACGCGATGCGAGCGTCCGCGCAGCAGCTTGCCATCCTCGCGCGGCTTGAGTTTGGCCACCACGCAGCAGACCTTGCTGGACCCGACATCCAGCACCGTCAGGATGCCGGACCGGCGCGACGAGGCATCGCTATTGCCGCCAAGCCAGCTCATATCTTCGTCTCCGGCTTGCGCTTCAGCATCTTGGGCTTTTCGTCGAGCGCGGCTTGGCGCTGTGTCGCCGCTTCCGGCGTCAACTGGACGACCAGACGATCGGAAAGGCGCATGTCGACGGCGGCGATGTCGCGCGTCAAAAGCCCGTTCTCGTGATCCATCCTGACCAGGTCGGCAATCGCCTGATCCTCACCGTCTTCGGGAAGCTTGATCGTGATGCCGTTTTCAAGCTTGAGATCCCAGCGCCGTTCGCCGATGCGGATATAGCCCTTGATCCGCGCGGCGAGCTCCGGATAATTCTTGATCTTGGCCAGGAAATCCGGCGCTGTGGCCGGCGCGCCGGTGCCGATGATCAGCGGCAGCAATATCTGCTTGCCGCCGGAGAACGGCGCAATGACGGTGCCGGATTTCTCGATGACCGAAAGCGCGCTGCCTTGCTGCCACAACGCGAACGGCTCGCGCTCCTCGACGCGCACTTCCAGCGTATGCGGGTAGACCTTGCGCACTGCGGCGGCTTCGACCCAGGGTAGCGTGGTGATGCGTTCGCGCGCGGCTTCGGCATCGAAGCCGATCAGCGAGGTCCAGCCGTCGAGTTCCAGCCTGTCGAGAATATCGATCTCGGACGTTTCGCGGTTGCCGACGACCTTGACCTGGTCGACCGCAAAGCCGGTGCGGGCGGTGACACTCTGGATGATGGCGTCGGAATATCCGCCGAGATAGGCGCCATAGGCACTGCTCGAAACAAGCAGTGCCGCCGACAGCATGGCAGCGCAATAGGGCGGCGCTTCGAAGTCGCCTTCGCCGAGGCGCGCCAGCACGCGCACCGGCCGGCGGAGCAGGCGCGGCAGCACGAAATGGTCGAACGACAACGGCATGCCGAACAGCGCCGGCCCGGCCGCGCCCTTCCCCTTGCCCTGTCCCCACTTCAACGCAGACACGAAGCGTCCTCCACCATCCAACTCAACAAATCGCCGAACGAGTGTCCCGCTTGCGCGGCGATTTCCGGCACCAAAGACGTCGGCGTCATACCCGGCTGGGTGTTGACCTCGAGCCAGACAATTTCGCCGTTTTCGGAGTGACGATCGTCATAACGGAAGTCCGACCGGGAAACGCCCCGACAGCCGATGGCTTGATGAGCCTTGAGCGCCAGTGTCTGTATTTTTTGGTAAATATTCGGTGAAAGTTTTGCCGGGCATTCGTGTTTTGATCCGCCCGCGACGTATTTTGAATCATAGTCGTAGAAGGAATGGCCGGTCGGGATGATCTCGCAGACACCGAGCGCCACATCGCCCATCACCGCGCAGGTCAATTCCCGCCCGTGCACATAACGCTCGACCATGACCGTATCGCCATATTTCCACTCGGACGAGCCGATGATCTGCGGCGGATGCGACTGGCCTTCATGCACGATGACGACACCGAAGCTCGATCCTTCGTTGACCGGCTTGACGACATAGGGCGGCTTCATCGGGTGCTTGTTCTGGATGGCGAAGCGATTGGCCACCTTCGACTCCGCCACCGGAACGCCGGCCGCCTTCGCGACCTTCTTGGCCTGTTCCTTGTTCATCGCAAGCGCCGAGGCAAGCACGCCGGAATGGGTGTACGGAATGGCGAGGTACTCGAGGATGCCCTGGATGGTGCCGTCCTCGCCGAAAGGGCCGTGCAGCGCATTGAAGACGACGTCAGGCTTGAGCGCGCTGAGCACCGAGCCGATGTCGCGCGAGACGTCGACGCGGGTGACTTGGTAGCCCTCCCCCTCGAGCGCATCGGCGCAGGCCTTACCCGACGACAGGGACACGGGCCGCTCGGACGAGAATCCCCCCAGAAGAACGGCCACATGCTTGCTTGTCATTCCCCGTCATTTCCTCTCACAGCAGGCCTGCACCATCGTGCATGCCCCGAAAAGCATCGCGCGCACTCAAATGCGCCCGAGCAACTTCGCTCCCGTGTTTCCGCAACATTGAGTCCGAGTCTCCCGGCAGGCTGCCCCCCAGACGGAAACGCGAGTAACGCGTCGAAACGACTCAAATCAGGAAACGCTTCAGGGCAGAGAATCAGAGAGTTGATTCGCTGGCAAGTGCTTACGATTCCGATGGATTCACTTTCCGCAAAAACGGCAGCAAAATGTGAATTCATGAGTCCGAAAGGCAACGGCGGTCAGCTTGCCTAAAGCAACTGCCCGAGAAATTCCTGGACGGCATGGCCCGGCCGAAAATTACCGATGCGCTTGATCTCCCACTGCAGCCGGATGCCTGATCTTTCGAGCACGCGCGCACGCACCGTCTCACCGAGATATTCAAGCTCGTAGCCCGTGGCCGTTCCGGTGTTGATCATGAAGTTGCAATGCATCGGCGACATCTGCGCCCCGCCGACCATCAGGCCGCGGCAGCCGGCCTTGTCGATCTCCTTCCAGGCGGAGGTGCCCTCAGGATTCTTGAAGGTAGAGCCACCGGTCTTTTCGCGGATCGGCTGCACGGTCTCGCGATGGTTCTGGACAGCATCCATCGCGGCCTTGATCGCCGCCTTGTCCTCAGGAATGCCTTCGAGCAGCGCCGACGTGAAGATCAGCCCGGACGGCGCCGCTGAATGGCGATAGGCATAGCCCATATCGGCATTGCTCAGCGTATGAACATTGCCCTTGCGGTCGAGTGCCCGTACCTCGACCACGCGCTCGCGCGTCTCGACGCCATTGGCGCCGGCGTTCATCCTCAGCGCTCCGCCAATGGCGCCGGGAATGCCGTGGTAGAAATGAAAGCCACCGATGCCGGCCTCGTAGGCAACGGCCGCAAGGCGCTTGTCGGGTGTCGCGGCACCCGCCTTGATCGTGGTCGGCGCAATCACTTCGGTCTCGCCAAAGCCTTTGGCCGAAAGCCGGATGACAAAGCCCGCAATGCCGCCGTCACGGACAAGCAAGTTCGAGCCGACGCCGACGATGGTCAGCGGAATTTCCTCCGGCACCGCCTTCAGGAACGTGGCAAGATCGTCCTCGTCGGCCGGCTGGAACAATGCGTCCGCCAGCCCGCCGGCTCGAAACCAGGTGATCTTGTCCATCTCGGCATTGGGCGTGATGCGGCCGCGCAGTCCGGCAAGCCGGTCGCCAAGCTTCTCGATCAACGCCTGGCCGCGCATCATGAGATGGTCCCGCCGAGTTCCCTGGGCAGCGCATAGGCCCATTGGGTGATGTTGCCGGCGCCGAGGAAGACGACGAAATCGCCCGGCTTCGCCACCTCGCGCACGATCGGCGCAATCGCCGCTGGACCTTCGATGTAGCGTGCGTCGCGATGGCCGCCGGAGCGGATGCGCGACACCAGTGCGTCGGACGTAACGCCGTCGATCGGCTCCTCGCCGGCCGCATAGACGGGCGCCACCATCACCGTATCGGCATCGTTGAAGCAGACGGAAAACTCATCGAACAGATCGCGCAGCCGGGTGAAGCGATGCGGTTGGGTAACGGCGATGATGCGGCCCTTGGTGGCGCTGCGCGCAGCCTTCAGTACCGCCGTGATCTCGACCGGATGATGACCGTAATCGTCGAACATATCGACACCGTTCCACGAACCGGTATGGGTGAAACGCCGCTTGACGCCGGCGAAGGACGACAGGCCCTTCTTGATTGCCTCAGCCGAAAGGCCGAGCTCATGCGCGACGGCAATCGCCGCCGTCGCATTGGAGACATTGTGGCGCCCGGGCATAGGCAGCCGCAGGCCTGATATCGTTATCTGGCCGTGCGTCTTGCGGTCGCGGATCACCACGTCGAATTCCGAGGTCGGGCCGTCCATGCGGTGATTGGTGAAGCGCACGTCGGCCTGCGCATTTTCGCCATAGGTGATGACGCGCCGGTCCTCGATGCGGCCGACCAGCGCCTGCACCTCGGGATGGTCGGTGCACATCACACCAAAGCCGTAGAACGGCACATTCTCGACGAACTGACGAAACGCTTCGCGCACTTTGTCGAAGGAGCCGTAATGGTCGAGGTGCTCGGGGTCGATATTGGTGACGACGGCAATCTCGGCCGGCAGCTTGAGGAAGGTGCCGTCGCTCTCGTCGGCCTCGACCACCATCCATTCGCCGTCTCCCATGCGGGCATTGGTGCCATAGGCATTGATGATGCCGCCATTGATTACCGTCGGGTCGAGCCCGCCGGCTTCGAGTAGCGTCGCCACCATCGAAGTCGTCGTCGTCTTGCCATGCGTGCCGCCGATCGCCACCGCTTGGCGGAAACGCATCAGCTCTGCCAGCATCTCCGCGCGGCGGACAATGGGAAGCAATTTTTCCCGCGCGGCCTTCAGTTCCGGATTGGATTTCTTGATTGCGGTGGAGACGACGACCACTTCGGCCTCGCCTAGGTTCTCGGCCTGATGGCCGACGAAGCATTCGATGCCCTTGTCGCGCAGCCGCTGCACATTGGCGCTTTCGGCCTGGTCGGACCCTTGTACCTTGTAGCCGAGATTGTGCAGCACCTCGGCGATGCCGCTCATGCCGATGCCGCCAATGCCGATGAAATGCACGAGGCCGATCGTCTGCGGCATCTTCATGCGTGCGTCTCCTTCCTGAATTCCGAAACGGTTTTCCTGGACGCAATAGCCTCTGTCAGATCGGCGAGCAACCGCGCGGCATCCGGTTTTCCGGACGATTTCGCCGCCGCGGCCATTGTCGCCGCCTTGCCTGGATCATCCATCAGCCCGCCGACAAGCACGGCGATCCGCTCCGCCGAAAGCGTGGATTGCGGATGCACCTCGGCGCCGCCCGCTGCCGCAAGGGCCGCCGCATTCGCCGCCTGGTCGTGGTCGAGCGCGTGCGGATAAGGCACCAGCAGCGCCGGCCGGCCGATCACCGCGATTTCCGATACGGTCGATGCGCCGGAGCGCGACATCACCAGATGCGCCGCCGCCAGCCGCGCCGCCATGTCGGTGAAGAAGGGCGACACCTCGGCCTCGATGTCAAGCGTGGCATAGGCCGCTTTCACCCGCGGCACATCGTCGGCGCGCGCCTGCTGGGTGATCGCCAGCCGCCTGCGCTGTGCATCGGAAAGCCGGGCGATCGCCGCCGGCACCGCATCGGAAAAGAACTGCGCGCCCTGGCTGCCGCCAAACACCAGAAATCGGAACGGCTCTTCACCGGCCGATGCGGCATAAGGCGTCTTCGCCGCTTCCAGCACTTGCGGCCTGACCGGATTGCCGGTGGTCACCGTCTTGACGCCTGTAGCACTTGTGTCTTCCGGCAGGAAACCACCGGCAATAGCGTCGACGCGGCCGGCGAGCGCCCGGTTGGCGCGGCCCATAACCGCGTTCTGCTCGTGGATCAGCGTCGGCACCTTGCGCCGGGTCGCGGCATAGAGCGGCGGCAGCGTCGGATAGCCGCCGAAGCCGACCACGATGGCGGGCTTGACGCTGGCGATGACGGCCGATGCCTGCCGCACCCCGCGCCAGATTTTCCAAAATGCGGCGAGCACGGCAAAAGGATTTTTCGACCCCATCGTCGCCGACTGGATCGGATGGATGGCGGCCGCCGGGAACTGCCCGGCAAAGCGCTCGGCGCGTTCGTCCGTCGCCAGATGCACCGCCCAGCCGCGCCCGGTCAGTTCGTGCGCCAGTGCCTCGGCCGGGAACAGATGTCCGCCCGTGCCGCCCGCCGCCAGAAGGATGACCCCCTTGGCCATCTCACTCCGCCGGCATCGCACGCGGCGACGGCATGAAGCCCAGCTGCTTGCGCTTTTCCGGGCGCTTGCGCGTCAGCGCCAGCACCATGCCCATCGAGATGGCGATCGCGATCTGCGAGGAACCGCCGTAGGAGATGAACGGCAGCGTCATGCCCTTGGCCGGCATCAGCTGCAGATTGACGGCCATGTTGATGACCGACTGCAGGCCGAAGACCGTGACCAGGCCGCCCACCGCGTAGCGGGTGAAATCGTCCTGCTCCCTGAGCGCCGTGTTGAGACCGCGCAGCACGATGAAGCCGAAGATGGACATGATGAAGAAACACATGATCAGCCCGAATTCCTCGCCGGCGACGGAGAAGACGAAGTCGGCGTGGCTGTCGGGGATGACCCGCTTGACGGTACCCTCGCCCGGCCCGACGCCGAACCAGCCGCCATTGATCAGCGCCTCGCGGCCCATGTCGACCTGGAACGTGTCGCCCTCGCCGGTCATGAAGCGGTCGATGCGGCCGGCAACGTGCGGGAACACCGCATAGGCAGCGAACACGCCGCCGACGCCGGCAGCACCCAGCGCGACGATCCACAGCCACGGCAACCCGGCCATGAAGAACATCACCCCCCAGGTGCCGAGCACCAGCATGGTCTGCCCAAGGTCAGGCTGCGCCACCAGCAGCGAGATGACCAGCGCAAGCAGCAACATGGCGAACAAATTGCCCGGAATGTCGGGCTGGCGCTTGTGCTCGGCGAACAGCCAGGCGCAGATGATGACGAAGGCCGGTTTCAGGAACTCGGACGGCTGGATCGAGAGGCCGGCTAGCGACACCCAACGCCGCGCGCCCTTCACCTCGACGCCGATATAGAGCACCGCCACCATCAAAAACAGCATGATGCACAGCATGACCAGCGCCATGCGCCGGATCTGCCTGGATTCAAGGAACGAGACGGCCAGCATCACCCCAAGTGCCGGAATGGTGAAGATAATCTGGCGCGTCGCGAAGTGGAAACTGTCTAGCCCGATGCGCTCGGCCACCGCCGGGCTTGCGGCGAAGGACAAAACGATGCCGAGCCCCATCAGCGACAGGAACGCCGCCAGGAACCACCGATCGATCGTCCACCACCAGGTCGCCACAGGGCTTTTGTCGAGACGGCTTTGCATTATCGTGTCCCTCCGATGGGCTTCACGCCATCAATGGCGGTTGCGGCTTGCCTGAACGCCTCGCCGCGGACTTCGAAATTCTTGAATTGGTCGAAACTGGCGCAGGCCGGCGACAGCAGCACCACTGCCTCGCCGCTACTATCCCCGGCCGCATCGCGGGCGGCGTGTTCGACTGCCGCCGCCAACGTGCCTGATATCTCGTAGGGCACCGCTTCGCCCAGCGTCGCCGAAAAGGCCGGTGCGGCTTCGCCGATCAGATAGGCCTTGGCGATGCGCGGGAAGAAGCCGCGTAACGGCTCGATGCCGCCCTCTTTCGGCAGGCCGCCGGCAATCCAGTAGATACGCGCAAAGCTCGACAGCGCCGGTGCAGCGGCATCGGCATTGGTCGCCTTGGAATCGTTGACGAACAGCACATGCCCTTTGCGGCCGACCTGCTCCATGCGGTGCGCCAGCCCAGGGAAACTCTCCAGTCCGGATTGGATCTCGCCGAGCTCGAGCCCGACCTTGAGGCAGGCGGCGGCGGCGGCCAGCGCGTTCTGCGCATTGTGCTGGCCGCGCAACGAGCCGATGCCTTCGAGGAAGGCGACACGGCTGTAGCGGCCGTGCACGGCTTCCATTAAGTTGGTGCCGTCAGCGAAATAGCCGTCGGTCAGCGGCAGCCGCTTGGAGATGCGGATGACCTGCCGGCCGGCCCGCTCCAGCCGATCGGCGATCTGGGCGCACCAGGAATCGTCGACACCGATGATTGCCGTCTCGCTGCCGGCCACCAGCCGCTCCTTGATCGAGGCGTAGTGTTGCATCGTGCCATGGCGGTCGAGATGGTCCGGCGTCAGGTTGAGCAGCACACCGGCCGTCGGGTTGATCGAAGGGGCAAGATCGATCTGGTAGGAAGAGCACTCAACCACATAATGCCGTTCAGGCTGCGGCGGATCGAGCGTCATCACTGCGCGGCCGATATTCCCGCCCATCTGCGTGTCGCGCCCAGCCGATTTTAGGATGTGCGCCGTCAGTGCCGTGGTCGTCGACTTGCCGTTGGTGCCGGTAATGGCAATGAAAGGTGCTGCCGGTGCCAGCAGCATCCGCTCGCGGCAGAAAAGCTCGATGTCGCCGATGATCTCTACGCCTGAGCCCCGCGCCAACTCGACGGTCCAGTGTGGCTTGGGATGCGTCAGCGGCACGCCGGGCGACAGCACGAAGGCGGAAAACCTCGCCCAGTCCGCACCGCGCAGGTCCGCTGTCGTGATGCCGACCGCGCCGGCCTTGGCGACGCTGTCGGGATTGTCGTCCCAGGCCAGCACATCCGCGCCGCCCTCGATCAGCGCGCGCGCCGTGGCAATCCCCGAGCCACCGAGCCCGAAGAGCGAAACGCGCTTGCCTGAAAAGGATGCGGCGGGGATCAAGCGGCCTCCTATCTGAGCTTCAGGGTCGACAGGCCGACCAGCGCCAGGATGACGGCGATGATCCAGAAGCGGATCACCACCTGGCTTTCGGTCCAGCCGAGCTTTTCGAAATGATGGTGGATCGGCGCCATCAGGAAGACGCGCTTGCCGGTCATCTTGAAGTAGCCGACCTGGATGATGACCGAGAATATCTCGACGACGAACAGGCCGCCGACGATGACCAGCACGATCTCGTGCTTGGTCGCCACCGCGACCGTGCCGATCAGCCCACCCAGCGCCAGCGAGCCGGTGTCGCCCATGAAGATCGCCGCCGGCGGCGCATTGAACCAGAGGAAGCCGAGACCGGCGCCGATCACCGCTCCAAGGACCACCGCAAGTTCGCCGGTGCCGGGCACGAAATGGATCTGCAGATATTCGGCGAACACCGCGTTGCCAGAGAGATAGGCGATGACGCCGAAGGATGCGGCCGCGATCATGATCGGCACGATCGCCAGCCCGTCGAGACCGTCGGTCAGGTTCACCGCATTGCCGGCGCCGACGATGACGAAGCACGAGAACGGGATGAAGAACCAGCCGAGATTGACGAGAAACTCCTTGGCGAAAGGGAATGTCAGCGATGACGAGAACGGCGCCTGGCCGTTATGCATGATCACCCAGGCGGCGATGCCGGCGATAACGAATTCGAGCCCCAGCCGCGCCTTGCCGGAAAAGCCGAGATGCGATTGCTTGGTTACTTTGAGATAATCGTCGTAAAAGCCGATCGAGCCGAATCCCAGCGTCACCAGCAGGACCACCCAGACGTAGATGCTCGACAGGTTCGCCCACAGCAGCGACGAACCGACGATGCCGGACAGGATCATCAGTCCGCCCATTGTCGGCGTTCCCGCCTTCTTGAAATGCGTCTGCGGCCCGTCGGCACGGATCGGCTGGCCCTTGCCTTGCCGCAGCCGCAGCGAATTGATGATGGTCGGTCCGAAGATGAACACGATCAGCGCCGCTGTGATCAGCGCTCCGCCGGTGCGGAATGTTATGTAGCGGAAGACGTTGAAGACCGAGATCTTGTCCGCAAATTCGACGAGCAGTGTTAGCATGCGCTTGCGTCCCCCGGACCGATCCTAGGTCTGTCTGCTGGTTGTGGCTTCCGCCGGAAACTTGCCGAGCAACGCCTCGACCAGCTTTGAAAAGCCTATGCCCTTCGACGATTTGATCATGACCACGTCGCCGGGCTTCAATTCCGATAGAAGAACCGGTTTCAGATCTTCCGCACCGGCGCGGTATTCCGTCTTGATCTCGTCGGGCAAAACGTCGGCCAGCGCCCGCATTTCCGGACCGCCGAGAAAGACCGTGCGCGTGTCGGTGCCGACGATCAGACCGGCAAGCGCGGCATGCAATTTCGCCGAATGGCTGCCGAGCTCGAGCATATCGCCGAGCACGGCAATGCGCCTGCCCTCGCCCGACACCGGCGTCGTGTTGAGCAGTGCCATTGCAGCGCTCATCGACGCCGGATTGGCGTTGTAGCTCTCGTCGATCAGCGTGATCGGCCCGTTGGGGTGACGCAACACATAGCGCTTGCCGCGTCCGCGTTCGGGCGAAAGATCGGCCAGCGCCTGCGCAACCCTGTTAACGTCGGCACCGACCAGATGCGCGGCACCAAGCACCGCGAGCACGTTCTGCACCATATGGCGGCCCGGCGCGCCGATCCTGGCGACAATCTCGTGCCCGCCAATCTTGGCGGTGATGACCGAGTGATCGGCATTGAGCTCGCATTTGATCAGTTTGAAGGTCGCCCGGGCATTCTCGCCGAACCCGTAGACATGCTCGACGCCGGCCTCTTTGGCCATCTTCTCCAGCAGCTTCCAGCGCGCATCGTCGCGGTTGAGAAGGGCGGCGCCACCGGGCTCCAGTCCCTCGAAAACCTCTGCCTTGGCCTTGGCGATCTCGTCCAGGTTGCGGAAGAAGCCGAGGTGAGCGGCCGCGATCAACGTGACGATGGCGACATGCGGCCGGACCATCTTGACCAGCGGCCGGATCTCGTCGGGATGGTTCATGCCGATCTCGAAGACGGCATAGTCGCAATCCTGCGGCATGCGCGCCAGCGTCAGCGGCACGCCCCAGTGATTGTTGAACGACTGGGCCGATGCATGCACCGTACCGACCGCGGAGAGAGCGTGGCGTAGCGCTTCCTTGGTGGTGGTCTTGCCCGCCGATCCGGTCACGGCAATGACCCTGGCCTTTGAGCGTGCGCGCGCCGCAACGCCGAGCTTTTCCAGAGCGACAAGCACGTCCTCCACGACGATCATCGGTGCAGTCAGCCGCCCCAGCGACGGCAGCTTGCCCTCGGCGACGACCAGCACGCCGGCGCCCGCCTTGATGGCGGCGGTGACGAAATCATGGCCGTCCATGGCCTCGCCCTTGATGGCGAAGAAAGCGTCTCCCGGCTGCAGGCTGCGGCTGTCGATGGAAATGCCGGCGATGGCTTCAGGCATCGGACCGAGCGGCCGGCCATCCATGGCGGCAACCAGCGCCTCGGAGGTCCACAGATAGCTCACGCCGCTTGCTCCCGCAGCGCCGAGCGAACTTCCTCATGATCGGAAAAATGCAGCGTCTCGGTGCCGATGGTCTGGCCTTCCTCATGGCCCTTGCCGGCCACGATCAGCGTGTCGCCAGCGTGAAGCATCCCGACCGCCTCGTGGATGGCCTTGCGCCGGTCGCCGATCTCGATGGCGCCAGGTGCGGCTTCCAGGATCGCGGCGCGGATCGTCTCGGGTACTTCCGAGCGGGGATTGTCGTCGGTGACGATGACCACGTCGGCCAGTCTTGTGGCGATCTCGCCCATGATCGGCCGCTTGCCCCGGTCCCGGTCGCCGCCGCAACCGAATACGACGATGACGCGGCCGGTGGTAAAGGGGCGCACCGAAGCCAGCACGTTTTCCAGCGCATCCGGCTTGTGCGCGTAGTCGACATAGACCGGCGCGCCGTTGGCGGCCGTCCCGACAAGGTCGAGCCGTCCCGGCGCGCCCTTCAATTTCTCCAGCGCCATCAACGCTTTGGCAACAGATGTTCCAGTCGAAATGGCGAGTCCGGCCGACACCAGCGCATTTGCAATCTGGAAGTCGCCGGCCAGCGGCAAGTCGACTTCATGGAGAACGCCGTCCGCTTCGACCTCGGCGCGCTGGCGGTGGCGCTCGTGCTCGACCCGCTTCAGCCGCAGGAAATCGCCGTGGCGGCCGACCGTCAGCACATTCAGTCCCGCTGCCCGCGCCGCCTTGATCGTCGGCTCCGACCACGGGTCGTCGGCAAAGATGACCGCCGGCGCGCCCTTCGGCAGCAACGCGTCGAACAGACGCAACTTGGCGCGATGATAGTCCTCGACCGTCGGATGATAGTCCATATGGTCGCGGCCGAGATTGGTGAAGCCGCCGGCCGCAAGCTTGACGCCGTCGAGCCGGCGCTGGTCGAGGCCATGGCTGGACGCTTCCATCGAGGCGTGGGTGACGCCGGCCTCCGCCAGCTCCTTGAGCAGCCTGTGCAGTGCCACCGGATCCGGCGTGGTCAGCGAGCCATATTCGTTGCGGCCCGGCGCCACCACGCCGGTCGTGCCGATCGAGGCGGCGGCAAAACCCGCCTGCTCCCATATCTGCCGGGTGAATGCGGCGACCGAGGTCTTGCCGCTGGTTCCGGTCACCGCGACCATGGTTTGCGGTTGCATGCCGAAAAAACGTGCAGCACTCAGCGCCAGTGCAAGGCGCGGATCGTCTACCACAAGAACCGGGACTGGCAGCCCGGCGACCGCACTGCCTTTGCCGACCACGATCGCTGCAGCGCCGCGGCTTGCGGCATCGGCTGCGTAGGCTGCGCCATCCGCCTTGGAGCCGCTGAGCGCGAAAAAGACGACGCCCCGTGTTACCTGGCGGGAATCCGACGAAATCCCTGTAACCTCCATGTCGAAGGAAGCTGTCCCCTCGACAGGCAGGATACCGGCTAGATTTTTCAGCTTCATCGAACCCCGTTCATCGCAACAAAATAGCGCGCAGTTGCCGGCGCGCCCCAAGAATCACTGATAGGAAACCAGCGTTGCACCATTTTCATGGCTGAAATCTGGCTTTACGCCAAGCATGGAAGCCGCACGTCGGATGATGTTCGCAGCCATGATGCCCGCGTTCGAGGCGGCCGTACCACCCATGCCGGGCTTTTCCGGCTTCGGTTCGTCGGCGATCGTAAGCACTATGTATTGCGGATCGTCCATCGGGAAAGCCGCAACGAAGGCGTTGAAATTCTTTTCCTTCGAGTAACGGCCGTTGACAACCTTCTCCGCCGTTCCCGTCTTGCCGCCCACCCGGTATCCTGGCACCCGTGCATTGCGGCCGGATCCCTTTTCGGCATTGAGTGCATAGAGATAGCGCATGCCCTCGACCGTCTTGTCGCTGACCACTTTCTTGGCCACCGCCATCGCCTGCTCCTGCGTGCGCGGCAGGAAGGTCGGGTCCATCAGATAGCCGCCATTCATCAGCGCGGCGCAGCCGACCGCTGTCTGCAGCGGCGTCGTCGACACACCGTGGCCGAAGGCGATGGTGATCGAATTGACCTGCTTCCAGACCTTGGGCTCGGTCGGCCGAGCGACTTCGGGCAGTTCGGTCTGCATCTTCTCGAGGATTCCCAGGCGATGCAGGAATTCGCGGTGTCCGTCGATGCCAACCGCTTCGGCTTCCTTGGCAGAGCCGATATTGGAGGAGTAGATGAACACTTCCGGCACCGACAGTACCCGGCCCTTGCCATGGAAATCATGGATGGTTTGATGGCCGATCCTGATCGGGCGCGACGCGTCGAAACGGCTTTGCAGCGTTATCTTGCCGGAATCGAGCGCCATAGCGGTGGTGAAGCTCTTGAAGGTCGACCCCATTTCATAGAGGCCGGCCGACATACGGTTGAGCCTGTCCTTGTCCTGCGCGTTATAGGGGTTGTTCGGATCGAAATCCGGAACCGACGCCATCGCCAGCACCTCGCCGGTCTTGACGTTGAGCACGACGGCGCCCGCCGCGATCGCGTGGTACTTTTCCATGCCGGTGGCGACCTCATCGCGCACGATATGCTGGACGCGCAGGTCGATCGAGAGCTGCACCGGCTTCAAATCCTTGGCCACCGCCAGACCCGACGCCTGAAGGTCGCTCAAGCCTTGTTCGTCGATGTATTTCTCCATGCCGGAGATGCCCTGATTGTCGATGTTGGTGAGGCCGACAATGTAGGACGAGGTTTCACCGGCCGGATAGAACCGGCGCTTTTCGGTGCGAAAGCCGAATCCGGGGATGCCGAGTTGCATGATGTCGGCCTGCTGCTTTGGCGTCAGTTGACGCTGCAGCCAGACGAACCCGGCGCCGCTCTTCAGCTTGTTGTATGTCTGCTCGTAGTCGATCTCGGGAAGCACCGTCGACAGCTTTTCGATCGCCTCGTCGGCATCGACGATGCGGCGCGGTTCGGCAAACAGCGACGCGGTCTTGATGTCGGTCGCCAGCACTTCGCCGTTACGGTCGACGATGTCGGGTCGCGATGCCGTCACCCGGCTCTGCGGGCCGCCCGACAGGTCGGGATTCTGGAAACCCAGATAGACCAGCCGCCCGGCAATGGTCGAATAGATGCCGAAGAACACTGCCATGGTCATGACGATGCGAGTCCTGCCCTTGCCACCGGTCGCCTTGCGGGCACCTTCGACCACGATCGATCCGCCTGCACCGGGCTTCGAACCGCGCTTCAGCAGCCTGCCAATCTTTGGAAATCTGGCAGCCATTGGAAATCCGGTGATCATTGGACGATGCCTCCGGTCACCACGGGATCCTTGCCGCCGATATCGGCCATGCCGCCCAGCCGCTGCGATGAAAGGTCCTCGATGTTGACGGGTTTCGCCGGCAGATCGTCCAGCCCGACGATCTGCCGCGCATTGACCGGCTCGAGTCCGAGTTGCGATTTGTAGATTTCGGTGAGCTTCTGCAGGCGCGACGGCTGGGTGAGCAGGCTCCAGTCCGCCTTGAGCAGGTCGATCGTGTCCTCCTCATAACGGATCTGCGCCTGGATCTTGTGCACTGCCGCCAGTTGCTCCTCGGCCTCGCGCTTGGTCTTGTAGGTCAGGGCAGCCGCTGAAACCATGACGGCGATCAGGACTATGTCGCTGGTACGAAACACGTGCTCACCTCTCTCCCGGTCGATCGGCGCCGGGAAGCTTTGGGCCAGGCAGTTTTGGCAGGCCGAAAATCGAAAAATCGCCGGCGCGCGCCGGCGCCTCTGTACGGATCGCAGCGCGCAGCCTTGCCGAGCGCGCCCGCGGATTTGCCGATATCTCGGCATCGCCAGGTGTCACGCCGCCGCCCTTCTTGGTGAAGGTGGCGGTGCGCGCCTGCGCCTCGGGCAGGTGCCGCGATCCGGTCGCTGAATCGCCTCTGTCGGCGATGAAGCGCTTGACGATGCGGTCCTCCAGGGAATGGAAGGTCACCACGACAAGCCGCCCGCCCGGTTTCAGCACGCGCTCTGCGGCAAACAGTGCCTTGGCCAGTTCGCCGAGTTCGTCATTGACGAAGATGCGCAGCGCCTGGAAAACGCGGGTGGCCGGATGGATCTTGTCCTTTGGCGCGCGACCGATATGCGTCTCGATGGCATCGGCAAGATCGAGCGTGCGCTCGAAGCGGCGTTTTTCGCGACGGCTCTCGATCATGCGGGCGATGCGCCCGGCATGGCGTTCCTCGCCGAGAAAACCGAAGATGCGGGCAAGATCGCCCACCTTGAAGGTGTTGACGACGTCGGCGGCGCTCAGGCCCGCCTGCGCCATGCGCATGTCGAGCGGCCCATCGGCCCGGAACGAAAAGCCGCGCTCCGGCTGGTCGATCTGCATGGAGGAGATGCCGATGTCGAGCACGACGCCATCGGCACTTTCAACCTGTTCGTCGAGCGTCGAGAACGGTGCCTGGACAAGCCTGAGCTTGCCGCCGGACTGCTGTTCAAGGGCCCGCCCCGCCGCGATCGCATCCGGATCGCGGTCGATGGCGACGACCGAGGCTCCGCTTGCCAGAATGGCCTTCGTGTAGCCGCCGGCACCGAACGTGCCGTCGACGATCACCTCGCCTTTTGTCGGCGCCAGCGCCTCCAGAACTTCGGCAAGGAGGACCGGAATGTGACGGGCTGGTCCGCCAGCGGCATGAACTTCATCGCCGTCGCCCGCCATCATTCCGGCCGCTCCGCGGGCTTCGTCCCCTGCCGAAGTTGCAAAAGCCGGGCGCGTGCTTCCGTCCCATAGGCGCTGAGCCGTCCCGGCTCCCAGATCTGAAAGAAATTGCCCCGGCCAACGAAGGCCACTTCCGCTGAAATGCCGGTATGCTCGCGAATGAAATCGCTCATCGTGATACGGCCGTCCTGGTCGAGCTTCAGAAACGTTCCATCGCCATGGCAGAAGAACGACATGTCGTCCGCCGTCTGCAGGAACGGGTCTTCCTGGGCGATACGCTGCTCGTAGCGATCGAGCAGGTCGAGCCCACCGACATCCATCGCCGGGCGATCCAGGCAGCGTAGCGCATAAAGTTCCGAATAGCCGCGTTTCTGCACAACGGCACGGAAATGCGCCGGCACGGACACCCGTCCCTTCGCATCGATCCTGTTCACCGCGTTCGACAGAAACCGGTCCATTACGCGTTACGGCCGCTTGCGCCGCCGCACCCCTCTGCATCTTCCTGTCCGCGCCGCCCCAGCCCGGTCGGCGTCCAAAACCCACTTCGTTATAACGGGCGAACGCAGGCAAACGCGCAGCCGCCGCGGCTGCCCGATTGGCGTACGCTTCACCCTGACACGAAACGAAGGCTTGAGTATCGGAATGGGATATCATGGGGTGTTATGGGCGTCAACGGGAACAGTCTTCAAAACGCGCCTGCCACGACTGGGGAGAGCAGCTTTGACGGCACTCCCGTCTTTATCGTCTATTAAGCCTAACGAAGCGTTTAGAGCCGTGTGGCCCAACCGGAGCCGGCTTGCTGCGGATCGCTGCCGCGCATAGCCTCGGCATGTCCTTTTCCGGTCAGTAACGAGGTTGAAACCATGTCCGAAACAGCCAAGTCACGCGCCGCGGCACTTCCCCATCTGCGCCGCGGCGGGCTGGCCAAGGGCGACCCGATCCCCTTGCCCCTGACGATGGCCGCCATCTTTCATGCGCCCGGCGACGCCACCGGCTTCGATCAATATGGCCGCTTCAGCAATCCGACCTGGGATGCGGTCGAGCACATGCTGGCGCATCTGGAAGACGCCCCATGCGTCGCCTTTCCCTCGGGGATGGCTGCCATCTCGGCGGTATTTTTCGGCCTGCTCAAAGCCGGCGACCGTGTCCTGCTGCCGTCCGACGGTTATCATACGACGCGAGCGCTGGCAGACCGTTTCCTAAAATCCTTCGGCGTTGCCTACGATGTCCGGCCGACGTCGAGCTTCCTCGACGGCGGCTTCGATAGGTATCGGCTTGCGTTCGTCGAAACGCCCGCCAACCCAGGACTGGACATATGCGACATCGCAGCCGTCGCCGAGGCCGCGCATAGAGCGGGTGCGGTGCTTGTGGTCGACAACACGACGATGACGCCTTTCGGCCAGCGCCCGCTCGATCTCGGCGCAGATATCGTCATTGCCGCCGACACCAAGGCACCAAACGGCCATTCCGATGTGCTGTTCGGCCATGTCGCCAGCCGCGACGCGGACATTATCTCGAGGGTGACCGACTGGCGCGAGACGTCGGGCGCTATCCCCGGGCCGTTCGAGGCATGGCTGGTGCATCGCGGCCTCGAAACGCTGGACGTGCGCTTCGACCGCATGTGCGCTTCCGCCGAAATGATAGCGCGACGGCTGAAAAACCATCGCGCGATCAGCGGCTTGCGCTTTCCGGGACTGGAGAGTGACCCATCGCACAATCTTGCCCGCGCCCAGATGGAGCGCTTCGGCTTTCTCATCTCGTTCGTGCTCGCCTCGGAGGACAAGGCCGAGGATTTCATCAACAACTGCGCCTTGATGCAGGCAGCGACGTCGTTCGGCGGCGTACACACTTCGGCCGAACGGCGATCAAAAAGGGGAGATGCCGTTCCGCCCGGCTTCGTTCGCCTGTCGATCGGCTGCGAGCCGGTGGAAGAGCTTTGGCAGGCGATCGAGGCGTCGCTAGACGCAATCGGTGGCTGAATCGGCAATCACGAACTTAGATCGTCGGCATCAATCTTGCGCCGGCCGTGCAGCACGCGAATGATTTCGATCGCCTCTTCGCGGACACGATACAAGGTGAGGTATTCGCCGACCATCAGGTGACGGATTCCGGTTGCGATGTCTTCGCGCGGCGCACCTGAGAAGGGGTGCAGGGTCAGCAAATCCCACCGCCTTTGCAAGAGATCCACGAGCCGAACCGCCGCATTTGGATTCTGTTCGGCAATGTAGTCGCCGATGGCTTCGAGGTCGATCAATGCCTGAGGAAGCAGGCGGTATTTCACTCCTCAAGGCCTTTGGTTCCGGCCATTTTCAGATATTTGGCGCGCAGCCGTTCCATGATTGGCGGCCCGTCCAGCCCCGGCCCGCTGTCGATCCCCTCCTGCACCAGTCTGCGCAATTCCTCGACCGTGTAGCCGAGCAGGTCGCGCCGGTCCTTCCATTGCCTCAGCGCGTCGCGGATCACCTCGCTCGCCGAGGCATATTCGCCGGCGGCGACCACGTCGTCGACCGCCGCGGCCAGTTCCGGCGACAGCGTGATGCTGCGTTTATCGACCTGTCCCATGACGCGCTCCTGAATACCGTCATCCAAAATGGTACGATTTAATCGCACCATTTTCAAGGAATGCCGCGCTTAATTGCGGGTCGAAAGTGAATCAACGGCTGCGCCCGAAAACGCAACCTGCTGATCTCAGGCGATTTCCTTTTATCGGGGAAAACTGCCAGCTGGCCTGTAAGCCGGGTTCTGTATGGCCCTCGCCCCTTACGGGGCGAGAACGTGGCGGCCATTCATCTTGGGCGCATGTTGCCATACGCCTCACGCAACCTACCCGGACGGTGAGCCGGAAACAGCCCTCGAGGGTTTCCCCTCGCACCGCCCCTATTCGGTCTTGCTCCCGGTGGGGTTTACCGTGCCGCTCCTGTTGCCAGTCGCGCGGTGGGCTCTTACCCCACCCTTTCACCCTTGCCACGATTGGATCGTGGCGGTTTGCTTTCTGTGGCACTTTCCCTGGGGTCGCCCCCGCCGGCCATTAACCGGCACCGTGTCTCCATGGAGCCCGGACTTTCCTCACCCGCAGCCTTTCGGCTTCGCGGGTGCGGCCGCCCGGCCAGCTGGCAAGGCGTATAAAGGGGTTCAGGCCCGAAAACGCAAACGAAAAAGCAAGTTGTCGCTTGTCAGGCGGGCGCTCCAAGTGCAGCCAGCTGGACCTTGACCTTGCCGCAATAGGCTGCGGACACCGGGTTCATCCGTGTGGCGGCATGGCCGGCATTGTATTTCAGGATCGTGCCGCAGGTCGTGCCGCCGCCGAGATCCCGCGCCATGGCGAGGTACTTCATGCCGTATTTGATGTTGGTATCTGGATCATAGAGGCCCTGAACCGAACCGCTATAGCCCATCATCCGCGCCGTCGCCGGCTTGATCTGCATCAGGCCGATCTCGCCGGCGCTGCCGACCTGGTTCGGTTGGTAGTTGCTTTCGATCTTGATGACGGCGTTGGCGAGCGACACCGGGACGCCATAGCTGGCGGCATAACGCGCAATGATCGCCGAATACTGTCCGCTGGCGCCGACTACCACCGCCTGAGGCGCTGGCCTGCTCTTCGGAGCGACTGACGCCGTTGCCATGTGGTCGATGCTTTTGCGGTTACGCTTCACATAGTGTTTTGAGATTGTCTTTCTTGCAGCGGTTGGCTTTTTCGCAGGGGCCGGCTTTTTCGTCCTTACCGCGGTTGCTTGTTCCACTTTTGCGGTGGCGGTCTTCTCTACTTTTGCACCACGGGTGGCTTTCGGCACGGCGGTTTTGCCGGCTGCGGCACTGAAGCCCTGATCGGCCCGCTGGCTCAGCGGTGCGCTGTTTGCCGCACTGAAGGCAAAAGTCATTACGCCGGCAGCAATGGCTGCCGTTAAAACGGTCAATTTCTGCATGTGATCCTGTTCTGTTTGATCTGCACAAAGAACTTCGCGCAGATACCCTCAATCAACATCGGAACATTTGGGGGGATAGACGTCCGACAATCTGTACGGATCGCCTTTGACGACGGAATTGGCGCCAAAGAAGGCGACGCAAGTCACTTTGAGTAACAGATTGTAATTTTTAAGCTGGCAAAAGATTATTTGAGAGAGGCTATCCTTACGGAAGCGAGCAGCCTTTCCAGCGTGCGGATCGTCGATCCATCAGCCATGCCATCGACCAGGCGCTGCCGGAAATGCCGCTGAAATGCCTTGACCACGATTTCGGTCTGCCGATCGAAGGCGCCGGTGATCTCGACGCCATAACCATAGAGCGCCAGCATCGACTGCAGCGCCTCTACCTCGGCGCCGGTATCGCCTGGCTTCAGCACGGCGCCGCGCCGGATCGGTGCTGCCGGCACAACATGGCCGATACCGACGGCAAACAAGGCCTTCCATGGAAATTTCTCGCCTGGATCGACCTTGCGCCCCGGTGCCACGTCGGAATGGGCAAGCACCCGCTGCGCCGGAATGGAATGGCGCTCGATGATGCCGGCGCACAGGCCGATCACCGCACCGATCTGCGGTTTTGCAAAGTTGCGATAGCCGAGCGTATGCCCCGGATTGACGATCTCGATGCCGATCGAACAGGAGTTGATGTCGCTCTGTCCGAACCACGAGCTCTTGCCGGCATGCCAGGCGCGGTCGCTTTCCCTTACCATCTGAACAATGCGGCCGTCCTCATGGACCAGGTAGTGCGACGAGACCTCGCTTGCCGGATCGCACAACCATGCCTCGGCACCGGCGCCGGTAGCCATGCCGGTGTAGTGCAGCACGATCATATCGGGTCCGAGCGTCCCGCGCCGTGGTCCGAAATTCGGCGATACCCTGACCTCGGCGCTCGGCTCATCGGGCGGAAAGCCGCTCATGCGTGCCGCAGGCCTCGCTCGATCATTTCATAGGCCGCGTTGATCGCCGCCAGCCTGGTCGTCGCGATCTTGATGAATTCCTGCGGCAGGCCGCGTGCGATCAGCCGGTCCGGATGATTGTCGGAGACCAGCTTGCGGTAGCGCCTGCGGACCTCCTCGAACGGCTTCCCGCGCTCGATGCCGAGCACAACATAGGGATCGGCGGCACCCAGATCGACATGCCGGGCCAGGATGCTCTGGTAATGCGCCTCATCGATGCGGAATATCTCGGCGATGCGATGCAGGAATTCGCCCTCGCGCTCATGCACCAGCCCGTCGGCCTTGGCGATGTGGAACAGCCCGTCGAGTATATCCTCGAGCATCAGGCAGTTCGAATGGCCCGAACCGCAAAGCTGCGCCATCCGCTCGGCATAGGTCTCGAAACCGGCAATGTCGCGTTTGGCCAAATCGTAGAGCCGCGCCACATTGCGCCTCTGTTCCTTCGGCACCTCGAATATTTCCTGGAAGGCGCGCACCTCGTCTTGCGTGACGATGCCGTCTGCCTTGGCCATCTTGGCCGACAGGGCGATCATCGCCACCGAGAAGGCGACGCGCCGGCGCAGATCGGCATCGCCGGAGAAAACCGTGCGCACGGCCTCGACCACTTCGGCGACGCCTGACGACGCTGAAGATGAAACGCGTGTGACGAAGTCGCCAAGGCGGTCCCAAATCGACATGGGGGCTTCATAGGACCAACCACCCATCGCTATCAAGCCAAGACAGTGCCGCAGGGGCTGGCCCAATCGATTTGGCGCAATGCATGAGGCGGCTGGCGCCAGCGCTCACGTCGTCGCACTCGGCCGCCAGGCGCTGGTATCGTAAGCAGCAGAAAGGCCGGCCTGTGAGGCCAGCCTTTCCTTGGTTGTCACATTGACTACTGAGCCGGAGCAGCCGGCGCAGGCGCAGGTGCCGGAGCCGGAGCCGGCTCGGCAGGCTTGTTGGCGTCAGGAGCAGCCGGCTTCATCGTCTGGTCGGATGCCGGCGGGTTGGTGCTCTGCGTCGTGGTGTTGTCGGTGCCGCTGTTGCTGCAGGCGGCAAGGCCAAGCAACGCAAGCGCCGACACCGACGCAAGAATGAGTTTCTTCATGATATCTCTCCTCTACTCACGCCTCCGTTACCGGCGGCGGTCGAGGACACAATGCGTAAGCTGCGCATGAGTTTCGTAACGTTGCATTTCTTCCTGTAACATATTCCAATCACTTGACGATTGCCGGTCAGGGCCTCGCGAGCTAACAGATCGAACAGGGAAAAATCCCGGGAGCGCCGCTGTGACTGCAAAATGGGATTTCTGGATCGACCGCGGCGGCACCTTCACCGATGTCATCGGCCGTGACCCGCAAGGCGCGCTGCACCCGCGCAAGCTGCTGTCCGAGAATCCCGAAGCCTATGCCGACGCTGCCATCCAGGGCATTCGCGATTTGCTCGGCGTCCAACCCGGCGCTCCAATCCCCTCCGCTCTGATCGGCGATGTCAAGATGGGCACCACGGTTGCCACCAATGCGCTTCTCGAGCGCAAGGGCGACCGTGTGCTGCTGCTCATCACCAAAGGCTTCCGCGATGCGCTGAGGATTGCCTATCAGGCCAGGCCAGATATCTTTGCCAAGCAGATCATCCTTCCCGAACAGCTCTATGAGCGCGTCGTCGAGATCGACGAAAGGGTTCGCGCCGACGGCAGTGTCGAGCGCCTGCTCGACATTGCTTCGGTACGCCCGGCTATTGAGCAAGCCAAGGCGGACGGCATCGATGCGGTCGCGATCGTCTTCATGCATGCCTGGAAACATCCCGATCACGAAAAGGCAGTTGCGAAGGTCTGCAGAAAACTCGGATTTTCGCAGGTCTCGGTCAGTCACGAGGTCTCGCCGCTGATCAAGCTGGTCGGCCGCGGCGACACCACCGTGGTCGACGCCTACCTGTCGCCGATCCTGGCTAGGTATGTGCAAAGGGTTGCCGGTGAGCTGGGCGTGGCTCCAATCTCCCTCCTCGTGGGGGAGATGTCGGCGAAGCCGACAGAGGGGGGCGCTGTCCCGCCAGCATCTCAGCATCTTAGTGACGCCAATCATGACACAAAGCACCCTACGGCGCCCCCCTCTGCCCTGCCGGGCATCTCCCCCACAGGGGGAGAGATCGGCCAATCTCCTCGCCTCATGTTCATGATGTCGTCGGGCGGCCTCACCGCCGCCGACATGTTCCAGGGCAAGGATGCGCTGTTGTCCGGCCCGGCCGGCGGCGTCGTCGGCATGGTCGAGACGGCAAAACTCGCCGGTTTCGGCAAGGTCATAGGCTTCGACATGGGCGGCACCTCCACCGATGTCGCCCATTACGATGGCGACTACGAGCGCGCCTTCGACACCGAGGTCGCCGGCGTGCGCATCCGCGCGCCGATGATGCGCATCCACACCGTCGCTGCAGGCGGCGGCTCGATCCTCCATTACGAGGCCGGCCGCTTTCGCGCCGGGCCGGATTCGGCCGGCGCCAATCCCGGCCCGGCCGCCTATAGGCGCGGCGGCCCGTTGGCCGTCACTGACGCCAATGTCATGCTGGGCAAGCTGCAGCCCGAGTTCTTCCCGGCTATCTTTGGACCGGGCCAGGACGAACCGCTCGACGTCCAGACGGTTCGCGAAAAATTCACCGCACTTGCCGCCCAGATCGGCGACGGCCGCTCGCCGGAAACCGTCGCCGAAGGGTTCATCACCGTCGCCGTCGAAAACATGGCCAACGCCATCAAGAAGATTTCGGTGCAGCGCGGCTACGATGTCACCGAATACCTCCTGAACTGCTTCGGCGGCGCCGGCGGCCAGCACGCTTGCCTGGTCGCCGATGCGCTCGGCATGGAGGCGGTGCTGATCCATCCGTTCTCCGGCCTGCTATCGGCATACGGCATCGGCCTGTCCTCTGTATTTGCGTCACGCCAGCAGGCGCTGCTGAAGCCGCTGGCGGACAATTCCGGGCCAGCGATCGATGAACTCATCGCAACGCTGCGCAAAGCCGTCATCGACGAACTCGCCGCGCAAGGCATCAGCGAAGACGCGGTCGCCTCGAGACCGGTGCTGCAGATCCGCTACGACGGCACCGATACCGCGCTGCCTGTGAACTTCGGGCACGGCTCGATTGCGCAGGCCAAGGCGGACTTCGAACTGGCGCACAAGGCGCAGTTCGGTTTCGTCTACGACGACAAGCCGATGATCGTCGAATCGGTCGGCGTCGAGGGTACCGATACCGGCGGCACCGGCCGCGACGAAAGCGATTCAGTTGTTGAAGACATGGCCGCAAGTCCTTCCGGGAACCGGAAAATCTTTGTCGACGGCGTCTGGCGCGACGCCGGCATCTTCCCTCGCGAAACGCTGAAGCCTGGTAACAAGATCGCCGGCCCCGCTTTGATCATCGAGCCGAACCAGACCATTGTCGTCGAGCCGGGCTGGCAGGCCGAGATCACCGCCAAGGACCACGTATTGATGCGGCGCGTCGAGAAGAAGCACCGGCACGCCGCACTCGGCACCGAAGCCGATCCGGTGATGCTGGAGGTCTTCAATAACCTGTTCATGTCGATCGCCGAACAGATGGGCGTAACGCTGCAAAACGCTGCCTATTCCGTCAACATCAAGGAGCGGCTCGATTTCTCCTGCGCGGTTTTCGACCGGGATGGCGCGCTGGTCGCCAATGCACCGCATATGCCGGTGCATCTCGGCTCGATGGACCGCTCGGTGGAGACCATCATCCGGCTCAATTCCGGCGACGTTCACCCCGGCGACGTCTTTGCGCTGAACGCACCTTACAATGGCGGCACGCATCTGCCTGATATCACCGTGGTGACGCCTGTCTTTGAGGAAGAGCGCCCAATCTCCCCCCCTGTGGGGGAGATGTCGGCGAAGCCGACAGAGGGGGGCGCTGTCCCGCCGACCTCTCATTCTGTCACGCCCCCCTCTGCCCTGCCGGGCATCTCCCCCACAAGGGGGGAGATCGGCCAATCGCCGAAGATCCTCTTCTACGTCGCCTCGCGTGGCCATCATGCCGACATCGGCGGCACCGCGCCCGGCTCGATGACGCCGCTTGCCACAACCGTCGACGAGGAAGGCGTGCTGTTCGACAATTTCCGCATCGTCGATCGCGGCCGGTTCCGCGAGAAGGACCTGGAGACGCTGCTCACCGACCACCCCTACCCGGCGCGCAATCCGCACCAGAACATCGCCGACCTCAAGGCGCAGATCGCCGCGAACGAAAAGGGCGTCGCCGAGCTGCGCAAGATGGTCGCGCATTTCGGCCTCGATGTGGTCGAAGCCTATATGGGCCATGTCCAGGACAATGCCGCCGAAAGCGTGCGCCGCGTTCTGGAGCGGCTGCCCGACAGTTCGGAATACGAATATCCGACCGACACCGGCCAAATGATCAAGGTGAAGATATCGGTCGACCGGCGGAAGCGCGAAGCCACCGTCGACTTCACCGGAACGTCGCCGGTGATGAAGAACAATTTCAATGCGCCAGAGCCAGTCGCCCGTGCCGCGGTGCTTTATGCCTTTCGCGTCATGGTCGAAGACAACATCCCGATGAATGCCGGATGTCTGCGGCCGATCAACATCATCATTCCCGACGGCTCGATGCTGAAACCCGCCTATCCCGCGGCGGTCGTCGCCGGTAATGTCGAGACCTCGCAACACGTCACCAACGCGCTGTTCGGCGCCATGGGCGCGATGGCCAATGCGCAAGGCACGATGAACAATCTCACCTTCGGCAACAAGCAGTATCAGTATTACGAGACGATCTGCTCGGGCTCGCCGGCCGGCCGGATGAACGACGGCCGCGGTTTTGCCGGCACCTCCGGCGTCCACACCCATATGACCAATTCGCGCCTGACCGATCCGGAAGTGCTGGAACTGCGTTTCCCGGTATTGCTCGAGGATTTTCATATCCGCGAAGGCTCCGGCGGCGAAGGCAAATGGAATGCCGGCGACGGCACCAGGCGCACCATCCGCTTCCTCGAAAAAATGGAATGCGCCATCCTGTCCTCGCATCGCAACCGCCCGCCGCGGGGACTGGACGGAGGCGGCGATGGCGAGGCCGGTTCGACCAAGGTCCGCCGCAAGACCGGCGCGATCGAGACGCTGAAAGCCTGCGATCAGACCATCCTCGACGCTGGCGAGGCGGTCATCGTGACGACGCCGACCCCAGGTGGATTTGGCAAGTCGTAACGCGCAAGTGTAACGCGCAAGATAAGATGATATCGGCCGCCTAGGCAGGGCAAGGTGGGAAAACGGCGGGCACGATTGCGCAAGCTATGGAAAGCAGGGGGCCTATGGAAAGCAGGGGGCTGAGAGCGATCCGGCGGGACCAAACCGACCGTGGGCCAAAAAGGGTTGCGGGCGCAATTTCGATGTCGGCGGGCGGATCAAACCCTCAAGGGCGAAGAGCAGCTTCGCCATTCTATACCAAAGACTTCCAGGACCGATGAGGACTTAGCACCCATATGGATGAGTATACGCGCCTCCCGAACTATGATCCAGATTTCTGTCGAAGGGTTGCTAAGTGGGGAGCTATAGTCTGTTTTTTGGGAGTTGTTGTGGAGGCCTTCATCTTTTCGCTGGTCGACCCAGCGCGAAGTAGTTGCACTGGGTGGATCATTCACGGCGGGCAACCCATACCGCTAAAGATGATATTCGCACTGACGCTTTTTCCTGCATTTTGGGCTTGCTTCGTTTTTCTAAGATGGAAACATTTTTCTAAGACGATGCATGCTGCCGCTACAGGTAATTATGTGCCGCCCTTATCAAAACTCTTAGGTCATCCCAAGATCGATCCGTTCACATTCCCTCATGATCAAGTGTTTCGAACGGTGATCGTGCTGTGGTGCATATTCTGCACAAGCCCTCTTTGGTTGATGCTCACTTTCTGTACAAATACATTTGGCTATCTTGGTTTCAACCGCTGACAAACTCATGAAAACTGCGACACCGGAACCGACATTTGGGGATGCTCGCCTGCCTCTACGGATTGATCGTAGATTCATGAACTACGATTCGACTGGCCCTCGATTTTCCAGCCAAATTCGCTGCCAAGTAAGGTTGTGCCAAGGCACCACCTAATTTTGCGCGCCACAGCAATGCTTGAGCCGGCGTCAACAGGCTGTCACTGGCCTGTCATCACCCTGCGCTACCGGCTTGCGCCAAAGCAAACGGGGAATCGCCTTGCCATGACGGACATTTCTGGGGACCTGGTTTTTCGCCGCGGCAAGGAAGTCGGCAAGGCCGTCTACCAGAACCGCCCGCTGTCGAAAGCCGGCATCTCCGAGCGCCTGTTCGCCTTCCTGTTCTCCGGCCTCGTCTATCCGCAGATCTGGGAAGACCCCGAAATCGACATGGACGCGATGCAGCTCGGGACGGGCCACCGCATCGTCACCATTGCCTCCGGCGGCTGTAACATCCTTGCCTATCTCACCCGCTCGCCGGAAAGGATCGATGCCGTCGATCTCAACGCTGCCCATATCGCGCTGAACCGCATGAAGCTCGAAGCCGTCCGTCACCTGCCGTCGCAGGGCGACCTGTTCCGTTTCTTCGGCGCGGCTGAGACCGGGCACAATTCACAGGCCTACGATCGCTTCATCGCACCGCATCTCGACCCGGTCAGTCGCCATTATTGGGAGCGCCGCAACTGGCGCGGCCGTCGCCGCATCGCCGTCTTCGACCGCAATTTCTACCAGACCGGCCTGCTTGGCCTGTTCATCGCCATAGGCCACCGCACCGCAAAATTCTTCGGCGTCGACCCGGCCGGCATCATGGACGTCAAGAGCATCGCCGATCAGCGCCGCTTCTTTGACGAAGAGCTGGCGCCGGTCTTCGAAAAACCGCTGCTGAAATGGGCGACCTCGCGAAAAGCCTCGCTGTTCGGCCTCGGCATTCCGCCGGCCCAGTACGATTCGCTGATCACCTCGGGTGACGGCACCATGGCCAGCGTGCTGAAGGCACGACTGGAAAAGCTCGCCTGCGATTTTCCGCTGAAGACCAATTATTTCGCCTGGCAGGCTTTCGCCCGCCGCTACCCTGATCCGGGCGAGGCCGCCCTGCCCGCCTATCTCGAAAAGTGCAACTACAAGACGATCCGCAACAATGTCGATCGCGTTGCCATCCACCACGCCAATCTGATCGAGTTCCTTGCCGGCAAGGATGCCGGCTCGGTGGATCGCTTCGTGCTGCTCGATGCACAGGACTGGATGACCGACCACCAGCTCAACGGGTTGTGGGCCGAGATCACCCGAACCGCCTCAACCGGCGCCCGCGTCATCTTCCGCACCGCAGCGGAACCCAGCCTGCTGCCCGGCCGCGTCTCGAATTCGCTGCTCGACCAGTGGCGCTACGAGAACGACGCTTCGCGCGAGTTTTCGGAGCGCGACCGCTCGGCCATCTATGGCGGCTTCCATCTCTATGTGAAGCGGTCCTGATGAGCACGACCGACTTGCCGGCCAGCCATGCCGAGCTGATGGACGGCGTCTACCGCTGGCAGCGTCATATCTACGACCTGACCCGCAAATACTATCTGCTCGGCCGCGACCGGCTTATCGCCGGACTGGATGTGCCGGCCGGCGGCACCGTGCTCGAGCTCGGCTGCGGCACCGGCCGCAACATCATCCTCGCCGCCCGCCGCTATCCCGGCGCGCGCCTCTTCGGCCTCGATATTTCGGCCGAGATGCTGGAGACGGCGACTGCCGCCCTCGCGCGCGAAGGCCTCTCCGGCCGCGTCACGCTGGCGCGCGGCGATGCCACGAATTTCGACGCGAAAGCGCTGTTCGGCGTCGAAAGTTTCGACCGCGTCTTTGTCTCATATTCGCTGTCGATGATCCCCGGCTGGGAAAAGACGGTATCCGCGGCTCTTGCTGCTCTGTCACCGGGCGGCTCGCTGCATGTCGTCGATTTTGGCCAGCAGGAAGCCTTGCCCAGCTGGTTCCGCAAGCTGCTGCGCGGCTGGCTGAAAAAATTCCATGTCGAGCCGCGTGAAGTCCTGCGCGACGTCCTGGAATCGGAATCTGCGAGAGTTGGTGCAAGCCTTCGATTCAGAACACTTTATCGCGGCTACAGCTGGCTCGCCGTGATCAAGATCGCCATCTAACATCAATTTTGGCGTGGAAGGTTTTGGGGCTCCAATCCTAAATGGGGGCCGTGGCTGAAATCAGTTAATTTGGCTAAATCACACATTGCCATGTGACCCAAGGAGTGGTACATTATCTCCTCGCCGGAAGCATGGGATGATCATCGGATTTAGAGATGGATGGCTGCGGGCTTTCTTCGTGGACGACACCCATTCCCGCAATATTCCGCCCGATCTCGAAAGCCGCTTGTTCCGCAAGCTCCAGATGATTGACGACGCGGCGATCGATCAGGATTTGCGTGTGCCGCCCAGCAACCATTTCGAGAAGTTGCGCGGCAATCTCGAAGGCTTCCATTCGATCCGTGTCAACAAACAATGGCGGCTCGTCTTCCGCTGGGACGGGGGCCGGGGCGAGGCGTCGGACATCTATCTCGACGACCACAGTTATATATAAGTGAGGTGAGACATGTTGATGACCGCACGCAAGCCAGCAACGGTTGGCGAAATTCTTACGGAAGAATTCATGCAACCACTCGGCCTGACACAGGCGGCTTTGGCCGAAGCTATGAGCGTCCAGCGCAAGCATGTGAACGAATTGTGCAACGGCCGCCGCAACGTGACGGCGGCTACCGCGCTCATTCTGGCGCGGGTGTTTGGCAACAGCCCGGATTTCTGGTTGAACGTCCAGCGCCGTAACGATCTTTGGACGGTTATGAATTCACCCGACGAGCGGGCGCGTGTTGATCGCGCCAAGCCTTTGGCGACAACCGCATAGACAAGACTGCGACCGCCGCATTCCTCAGTGTAGCGCCTTGACCAGCCCCGCTACCATCGCCTGCGGCCGGTAGCCGAGCCTGGCCGGCGTCAGCCCGAGCCGCACCACAACCAGCTGCTCCGAGGGGATGATGGCAACCGTTTGCCCATCATGCCCCTCCATCCAATAGGTGTCCTTGGGCAGGCCGGCGGTAGTGCCGGCGCCGGGGTTTTCTTCGTCGCCCGGTCCTTCTATCCATAATTGCCCCTTGCCGTAGACTTTCGAGGCAGTTGCCGGTTCCCGCATCCAGTCGACGAAGCCGGCGGGCAGCATCTCCTTGCCGTTCCAGACGCCGCCCTGCAGCAGGAACTGGCCGAAGCGCGCCCAGTCGCGTGCCGTGGCGTAGAGGTAGGACGAGCCGACGAAGGTGCCGTGCTCGTCGGCCTCCAGCACTGCACTCTGCATGCCGAGCGGATAGAACAGCGCGGTCCTAGGCCACGCCAGTGCCTTGTCCTTGTCGCCGATCGCGTCCTGCCACAATCGGGACAGCATCACCGCCGTGCCGCTCGAATAGGAAAACACCTTGCCGACCTCGCCGGTCAGCGGCTTGGATCCGGCAAAGCCGGCCATGTCCGGTTCGAGGTAGAGCATGCGCGTTACGTCGGCGACGTCGCCGTAATCCTCGTTGAATTCCAGCCCGCTCGACATCGCCATCATGTCGGCGAGGCTGATCACGGCGCGGCCATCTCCCTTCCAGGGACCGAACAGACCCTGGTTGGTCATCGCCAGCTTGCCCTCCTTCACCAGCGTGCCGACGATCGCCGCATTCACCGTCTTGGTCATTGACCAGCCCAATAGCGGCGTCTTTTCGGAAAAGCCGTCGCCATAACGCTCAGCGACGATGCGGCCGTTCTTGACCACCACGACCGCCCGCATCCCGGCGCCGGTCATGGCTGGATTGTCGAGGACTTTCGCGACCTCGGGATCCTGCGAGGCATCGGCCTTGTCGCCCTCCGGCCAGATCAGATCGGGCAGCGGCGCCGGCGTCGGTGCAGCTCCGGCGACAGCCTTGGCGGTGGCAATATCGCCGTCGGGAACCGAGGCGCAGCCGAGCCCCTCGCGGGCGACCGCGACACTTTTGCCGAGTGCGCCGAACAGGCCCGCCGAAACCGTTCCCTTCTCCTTGTCCACCGACACTCTCATCAGCTTCAGCAGCGGATGACCCGGCGCCTGCACATCGACGGCGAGCACGTCGTCGGCGTCTCGCCCGGCGATGAAGACGTTCGAGCAGACGATCTTGGCGGCATAGCCGGAACCGACGCGGATCAGTTCCGGCGGCGCGAAATACAGCCAGCCGGCGAGTATCGCGGCGGCCAGCACAGCCAGGCCGAGCAGCCATTTGACGAACTTCAAAAGGATCTGCATTTGAGTTCCCCCGGGCGCGCTCGATCTATGTCATCGATTTGCCGCCATTGTTTCGGCAAAATCGCGGCTCTTGTCGAGCGCCGTCAACCGAATATCAACCATGATCGGCGATCACAGGTGCATGTCGCCCAGAAGTGCGCAGCGGTTTTGGGACAACGACATGCATAGACAAAAGAGCTAAGCGCGTCGAAGCGACGCGCTTGGGACAGACCGGGCGATCCTGTGGGGTGACCGTCCGGCGGGGCTTGAATGCATGCGTCCCAAAACTGCGTAACGGTTTGGGAATGCATGAAACGAAGATCCAGGCGCGTCGCGTAAGTCAGTTTCAAACGCGCCGCGCCCGGTCGAGGGGCCACCCGCGGAAAGACCCATCAGCGGCCGGCTGAAACCGGCTCGGGAAGTAGCGATGCGCCGTTTCGCGGTCCTCATCACGCTGATGCTGCTTGGCGCCTGCTCGACGGTCGAGGATCTGACGCCATCGCTGTCGTCGTCCAGCGCCTCGATGGTTGCGGTACGCGCGCCGCGTTTTGCCGATTCCGACCCGCATGAATGGGACAGCGGCGCACCGTGGAGCTATGCCGTCCACGGCACCGACGTCTCCAAATACCAGACATCGATCGACTGGCCGGCGGCCAGGGCCAGCGGCATCTCCTTCGCCTTTATCAAGGCAACCGAAGGCGGAGACCGTTTCGATGAAGCTTTCAACGAGCATTGGAGCCGCACCAGGGCGTCGGGCATCCCCCGTGCCGCCTATCATTTTTTCTACTTTTGCACGCCGGCCGCTACCCAGGCGCGCTGGTTCATCCAGAACGTGCCCAGAGACGGTTCGGCGATGCCGCCGGTTCTCGACATGGAATGGAACCCGAAATCGCCGACCTGCAAGCTGCGGCCCGATCCCGCCACGGTACGCAGCGAGATGAGCACGTTCCTCGAAATCGTCGAAAAATACTACGGCAAGAAGCCAATCATCTACACGTCTGTCGATTTCTTCGAAGATAACGGTTTATCGGGCTTCCGCAATTACCCCTACTGGCTGCGCTCCGTCGCCGGGCACCCGCGCCAGAAATACGGCAGCCATCCCTTCACCTTCTGGCAGTATACCGGAACGGGTGTCGTGCCGGGCATGGCCGGAAACGCCGACATCAGCGTCTTCAACGGCTCCGAAGCCGCGTGGAAGAAGTGGTTGCGGCAGAACACCCGTTGACACCAGGCCTGCCGCCTGCTTTTCGACACAGCCAACGACGAATGCCTGCAACCGCCGGTAATCTTCTTGGAAGGATAGCGATGCGATTGCGCTTTGGACTTCTCGCGGCGCTGCTCCTGACCGCCGTGCCGGCCGCGGCACAGCAATGCGGCGGGGATTTCGAGTCATGGAAGCACGGCGTGGCGGCGGAGGCCAGGGCGGCCGGCGTCGGCGCTGCCGGCCTTGATGCGCTGGAAAACGCCACCCTCGATGAGAAGGCGTTGGCACGCGACCGCGCCCAGGGCGTCTTCACGCAGACCTTCATCGAATTCTCGAATCGCATGATCTCGTCGCATCGGCTGAAGCAAGGTGCGGCCAATCTGCAAAAATATGCCGAGGTCTTTGTCCGCGCCGATCGCGAATACGGCGTGCAGGCGCCGGTCATCGCCGCCTTCTGGGCCCTGGAGACCGATTTTGGCGCCGTGCAGGGCGATTTTCATACGCTGAACGCGCTGGTGAGCCTCTCGCATGACTGCCGCCGTCCGCAGCTGTTCCGGCCGCAGATCGTGCCGCTGCTGATGTTGATCGATCGCGGCGTGGTGCCGGCCGACGTGACCGGTGCCTGGGCCGGCGAGATCGGCCAGACGCAGATGTTGCCTTCCGACTATCTCGGCCACGGCGTCGACGGCGACGGCGACGGCCTGGTCGACCTGCGCGGCAGCGCGCCGGACGTGATCATGAGCACGGCCAGCAAGATCCAGTCGCGCGGCTGGAAGCGCGACCAGCCCTGGATCGAGGAAGTCCGTGTGCCTGACGATTTGCCGTGGGAGCAGACGGGACGCACCAACAAGCTGCCGTTGACGCAATGGAGCCAGTGGGGCGTTACCAGGCCCGACGGTACGCCGCTTCTCGACAACGGCCTGAAGGCCGGCCTGGCGCTGCCCATGGGTCGCAAGGGGCCAGCCTTCCTGACCTACGACAATTTCGACGTCTATCTCGAGTGGAACCAGTCCTTCACCTATGCCCTGACCGCGGCAAATCTTGCCGCCCGACTGGGGGGCGCGCCGCAATTCGATCCGCGCAACCCCGAACCCGGCCTCGACGCCGACCAGATGAAGGCGCTACAGACCAAGCTCGAAGCGAAAGGCTATGACGTGGGCACCGTCGACGGCATCCTGGGCACCAACACCCGCGAAGCCATCCGTAAGGAGCAGATGCGTCTGGGCCTGCCGGTCGACGGCTGGCCGACTCCGGAGCTGCTGGCCAGGCTGTGAAGGAGGTGAATGGTGAATGGTGAATGGTGAAAAGAATAGCACCGGAGCCGCATTGAGCACCAGAGCTACCACACCATTCACTATTCACTATTCACTATTCACTATTCACTATTCACTATTCACCATTCCACCATTAACTAATCCGCCATCGTCTCCAGGCTGGCGAACCCCTGCGGCGCATCGCCTTCGTCGAACGGCGTCGCCACCTCGACGAAGGTGTCGGGATAGAAGCCGTTGAACCGTGTTCTGAGCGACAGCGAATAGGCCCCGATATGGCCGATCTCGATCCAGTCGCCGGTATCGACTGTTTCGGGCAGCCAGAACGGCCGCGACAATATGTCGACGGAATCGCAGGTCGCGCCACAGACCTTGAACGGCACGATGGTCTTGTCCTCGCCATTGCGCGAGCGGATCGCCGGATCGGGGATGAAGCGCGCCGGCAGCGTGATCTTGCCGGTCCATGAATCCGACAGCGATGCCCAGATGCCGTCATTGATGTAGAGCCTTTTGCCCTTGCGCAGCAGCACGCGCACGATCAGCGACAGGCAGCGCGCCACGATCACCCGGCCGGGCTCGGCCACCAGCGGCATCTGGTCGAACTGGTACTCCTGGAGGTCGCCCGACAGCCGCGACATGATCTGGCCGAGCGACGGCATTTCCGGCTTGCGGCTGTTCGGATCATGACCGTATTCGGCGGGAAACCCGCCGCCGACATCGAGCCCGGCAACGTCGAAGCCGACGCGGTTGCGCACCCAGTCGGCGGAGGCCAGCGCCCGCTCATAGGTGTCGGGATCCTCGATCTGGCTGCCGACGTGAAAGCACAGCCCGACCTTGTAGCCCGTCCGGTTCAGCCGTTCGGCCAGTTCGACCGCATTGGCCGGTCCGGCGCCAAACTTCTTCGACAGTTCGTAGGCCGCCGAGCCTTTCGTCTGGATGCGCACGAACACGGTGATGGCGCCCGGATCGATGTCGAGCGCCCGCACCACCCTGGTCAGCTTGGTGACCTCGTCCTCATGGTCGAGCGAAATGACGCGGATGGCGTATTTTTCCAGCGCCAGCCTGATGTCCGACTGCGCCTTCACGGGGTGCATGTAGAGCATCTCGGCGTCCGGCGAGACGGCGCGCACGGCGGCGAATTCGCCGGGCGAGGCCACATCGAAGGCACCGACGCCGGCCTCGACCAGGGCGTTGAGCACGATCTGCTCGCCATTGGTCTTGACCGCATAGGCGGTCTTGCCGGGAAACATGCCCATGAACTGTTTGGCGTCCGCCTTCAGCACCTGCGGGCGGAAGCAATAGATCGGATCGTCCGGGCGAAGCGCCAGCGCTGCCTCGCGGGCATTTTCGAATCGCTGCATGGACGAATCCCTTGACTGAGGCTGCGCACAATTAATCCAAGCTAGCGGCTAATGAAAACAATTCTATGTCTCGCCGCCCTGGCTTCGCGGCGCTACGCCGGTGCTGCACGCCGGTTATGAGCGAGCTAGGCCATCGCTCAGGTTTCGGGTGGCCCTTGCGGCCGGATCGGGTATGGCGTGAACAGACGCCTGAAGAGCAAGGCATCTCGTCTGGGAGGACGACCAATGGCGATAGCTGCCACCACCACGATGCGCGGTCCGATGGTGCTCAAGGACTGGGCGCAGCTTCTGCTGCTCGGCGCCATCTGGGGCGGCTCGTTCTTCTTTGCCCGTATTGCGGTAGCGGAACTTCCGCCGCTGGTGCTGGTGCTGTTCCGCGTCACCATAGCTGCGATCGCGTTGCAGCTCTATCTTGCGGTCCGTGGCCCGTCGTTTCGTCTCGCCTTGCCGCATGCCGGCCTGTTCTTCCTGCTGGCGCTCGCCAACAACGTCATCCCTTTCTCGCTGATCTTTGCCGGCCAGACCGAGCTTGGCGCCGGTGTCGCCTCGGTGCTCAATTCGACGACGCCGTTCTGGACGCTGATCCTCGCCAACGCCCTGACCAGCGACGAAAAGCTGTCGTGGAACAAGCTTGCCGGCATCGCCCTCGGTATCGCGGGAACGGCGGTGATGATCGGCCCCGGCCTCGTCGCCGGGCTCGGCGGTCCGGTCTGGGCGAAATTCGCGCTCATCGGAGCATCGCTATCCTATGCGGTTGCGCTGATGATCGCCCGCCGCTTCAAGGGTGTGCCGTCACCGGTCATTGCCACCGGCCAATTGACCTGCTCGACCATCATTATGATCCCGGTCGTTCTGTTCACCTATGATGCCGCCAATCTGTTTTCGGCCTCGCCGCCGGTGTGGGCGGCGGTGCTGGCACTGGCGCTGCTGTCGACGGCCTTCGCCTACATCCTCTATTTCAATCTCGTCGCCTCGGCCGGCGCCACCAACGCCTCGCTGGTCACGCTGATCGTGCCGGCCAGTGCCATCCTGCTCGGTTTCCTGTTCCTGGGCGAGCGGCTCGAACTGTTCGAACTCGGCGGCATGGCGCTGATCGCCCTCGGCCTCGTCACCATCGACGGTCGCCTGTTCGGGCGGCGTTAGAGATGGCGCAGCGAAGTTGTCGCTCCCGATCGTGCGCTATATGGGCGTGATCGCGGGAACAGATGAACCCTGCCATTCCAGACGCCAGATACCGCCTTGCCTGAGATTCTGAACGAGATCGGGATGAAAGGCGGCAAGGCAGGTCCCGCCGACATGTCTCGCGGAAGGATAGACAAAGCCGCTCGCGGCGTCTTGCTTGCGGAGTTGCTTCGCCAGCGCCTGACCGGCAGGATAGGCTAAGACAGTATCCGGATCGAGCACCGGGTCCTTGCTGAACTCAGCACCGCGCAGATCGTGAAACGAGCCTATGAAGTCGGCAACGAGCTCCGCGTAGTCGGTGACGTTTTCAAACCGTTCGATTGCGGCAAGCTCGCGCGTCAGATGAAAAGAGACCTCGCCGAGTGCAGTTTCCGCATCGAACCCACAGTACCAGACGCCCCTGGCATCATCGTTGAAACGATTGCCGCCCGGACGGGTGTAAGCGAACGCCGCATTGATGAAGGTGTAGCCCGGCCTCCCGAAAACCAGTTCGCGCGGATCGAGGTCGGGCAATCCCCCTTGCTGCGCCTGAAGACGGCCGCTGGTGGCTCCTTCGAGCTCAGCAAGGTCCTCCAAATCTCCATGATTCCTGGCCAACGGCATCAGGACCGGTTCCTTGAGCCTGCCTGTCGAAATGAGCCGGATCGTGTCGCGCTGGGAAATGTCAGCGCGCGGCGGGATCTGCATTCAAAGTCCACCGCGCAAAGCGTCGATATGTTGGCGAACCTGCAGCAGCTTCGGAATGCCGCCCTCGATCATTACGTCCAGGGGGCGCCGGCCACCATAAAGAGGTCCTTTGTTCGGCAACCGCACCCATTCATCGGCAAACGCTTCGGAGAACAGAAGCCGCAGTCCCTTGAAGATGCCGATCAGGGCGCTGATGCGTGTCAGCGAATCCTGGGAGAGAGCGCCCTCCCACTGGCCTTTCTTCATGCGGAACCAGGTTCTCTCCGACACGTCGCCGATTAAGGCACAGATCTCGGTGCTGGTCAGATGCCAGATGTCTGCGAGCCTGACGATGCCGGCAACAGCCGCTGGCGTGAGCCGTGCCCGTGCCGAGGCATCCGCCAGATTTGCCGGCAAAGCCTGATTTGCAGGATCGCGAACCGCATAACCGACACTCATTCCGGCCTCCATCACTTGGCAGACAATATACTGCCAATTGGCAGAAAATTCAAGTCCTGGCTATCTCACAACGCTGCCGGTTGCCCACCGCATTCGTATAGCGTGCAGCACCCGGTTGGACATGCAAAGGGCGCTCCGACGCTCCGAATCTTCAGTCGTTCCGAAAATCGATTCCGATTTCCGCCGCGGTAGCGCTGCCATTCTCGCTGCTGCCACGGCTTTGCCATAAATTATTCACAGGTCCCGGGCCGGCTTTTGACAAAGAGTTTCAATGCCTAACGGCAAACGGCAGGTCGCAAATTCCACAATCTCGTCGCATTGCAGCAAAGTTTCTGCTTGCCTGTGGCACAAATGACCCTAGACTCTCGCCATAGCTCTTTAAGAGGAGGCTATGACATGGGACTGACGAGGCCGATCAACGCATTGATGATTTGTGCTGCGTTTGCATTCATCGGCGCCCTCATTATGGGCGTCCTTCCATAAGGCCGCTGAGCGGGGGAAGACCAGCACCGAATACTCCAAACCATTTGAAAAGGCCGGGCATTTTGCCCGGCCTTTTGCATTCCCCCGATGTTTGACATTTCAAAAAGGAGCTTGCCGCCTTACGCCGCGGCTGATCCCGCCGCCTCGACTTCGTGCGACCTGATGCCGATCATGTGGCAGATGGCGAAGACCAGATCGGCTCGGTTCATCGTGTAGAAGTGGAAATCGCCGACGCCGCGCTCGACAAGGTCCAGCACCTGCTCGGCGGCCACGGCAGATGCCACCAGCGCATGCGTTTGCGGATCGTTCTGCAGCCCATCGAAACGCTCGGCCAGCCATGCTGGCACCAAGGCGCCGCACCGCGCCGAGAAGTTGGCGACCTGGGTGAAATTGTGCACCGGCAATATGCCCGGCACGATGGGTATGTAGATGCCGGCCCGCCGTGCCCGCTCGACATAGCGCTCATAGAGATCGTTGTCGAAGAAGAACTGGGTGATCGCCCGCGTCGCTCCGTTGTCGGCCTTGCGCTTCAGCATGTCGAAGTCGGTGGCGAAATCCGGGCTTTCCGGATGCTTTTCCGGATAGGCCGAGACCGATATGTCGAAATCGCCGGCGCCCTTCAGCGCATCAACCAGTTCGGCGCCATTGGCATAGCCTTCCGGATGCGGCCGGTAGGCCGCGCCGACGCCCTCGGCCGGATCGCCGCGCAGGGCGACAAAACGCTTGACGCCCATATCGGCGAACTCCCGGATCACGGCATCGACCTCGTGACGCGCCGCATCGACACAGGTCATGTGCGCCGCCGGCGTCAGCGTCGTTTCACTGAGGATGCGCTTGACGGTGCGGGCCGTCCGCTCGCGGGTCGAACCACCGGCGCCATAGGTGACCGAGACGAATTTCGGCTTGAGCGGCTCAAGCCGGGTGACCGTGTCCCACAGCCTTGCTTCCATCTCATCGTTTTTCGGCGGAAAGAACTCGAACGAAACCCTGACCTTGTCGCCGATGTCGGGGCGGCGGGAGAAGCGGAACTGGTTCATCAGGCGGTTTCCCCTATCGGATACGCATTGGCCGGTTGTCTGTCGTTGGAAGGCTCGGCAATCAGCATGCGCCGATCGCGGCCGAGCCAGAGTTTGACGGTGAGCTTGGCCTCGTTGCCGCCGCGCGGCTCGAATTCCTGGCTGTCCTCGAGGTCGAGGCCGGCCTCGGAAAACCAGTCGCCAATCTGCCGGTCGGAAAAGCCGAGACGCATATGCGCGTGCTCGTCGCGTAAAAACTCCAGCGTGTGCGGCGCGAAATCGACGATCACCAGCCGGCCGGCCGGGCGCAGCAGACGCGCCGCCTCGCGGATGGCGCGGGCGGGATCGTCGAGATAGTGCAGCACCTGATGGATGGTAACGAGATCGAAGGCGTCGCGTTCGACCGGTGGCGCAAAAATGTCGCCCTGGCGCACCTGCGCATTCGAAACGCCGGCCTTGTCGAGATTGGCGCGCGCCACCGTCAGCATCTCGCGCGACATGTCGATGCCGATACCGCGCCGATAGAGCGGCGAAAAGATCTCGAGCAGCCGTCCGGTGCCGGTGCCGAGATCGAGCATCGACTGGAACGGCCGCTTGCCGACGAGCTTGATGAGGGCTGCTTCGACGGCGCGATCCGGCACATGCAGCGAGCGGATATGGTCCCAGCTTGCGGCGTTGACCGAGAAATATTCGGCGGCCCGGTCCTGCCGCTTGCGCTTGACTGCGGCCAGCCGTTCGAGATCACGCTCGACCTGCGGATCGGCGCCGCGGATGCCGGAGACCAGCCTAAGCACGAAATCGCGCGACGCATCGGAATCCGATAGCCGGAAGAACGCCCACGAGCCCTCCTGGTAGCGGCCGATCAGCCCGGCCTCCAGCAGCAATTTCAAATGGCGCGAGACGCGCGGCTGCGACTGGCCGAGGATTTCGGTGAGATCTGAAACGGTCAGATCGCCGCGCGACAGCAGCGCCAATATGCGCAGCCGGCTGGATTCCGCCGCCGCCTTCAATGTATCTACCATCGTGTCGAGAGCGACATGCATGCGAGCATTCTCTTTGAAAAGATATAAACATATGTTTATGTCGGTTTGGATAGGCTTGCAAGCGCTATGTCGCTTCCGGACAAGAAAATGACGCATGCGTGGCGGATCGCGCAAAAACGGACGCATGATCGGGGCGAGAACCATGTTCGAGACGCGCAGCGGCGAAAAGCTCCTGGAAACCGACCCGGCAACGATGCCGCCGGATGGCCATGTCGTCTTCATCGGCCGCATCGCTTCGCCTTGGATCACGCGGGAGACTTGCCCCAAAAACATGAAGGCGGCGCGGGAGACGGAACAGCCGGCGCACTTGGTCATCGACCCGCTTTATCGGGACGGCTTGCTTGGGCTGGAACGCGCCAGCCACGTGATCATCCTGTCCTGGCTGCACCATGCGCCGCGGCAACTGATTGTCCAGAAACCCCGCCATGCGGCTGAACCGAAAGGCGTCTTTTCGCTGCGCTCCCCTGCCCGGCCGAACCCAATTGGGCTGCATGTCGCAAAGCTGGTTGCCGTCGACATCGACACCGGCCGCGTCGATCTCGATGCCATCGACGTGCTCGACGGCACGCCGGTCATCGACATCAAGCCTTATTTCGCCTCGACTGATGCCTTTGCCGATGCGACCATCGCTGGGCGGGACGAGCCAGGGCCGGTGGAGTGATGAGCGCGCCGACCGGCCGCCGCCGCGCTATCGCCAAGGCGCTGACAGCGCTGCTGCCGCTGGCGCCCTATGCCGACATGGAGAAGATCCGTGCCGATGCCGGCGCCGTGCACATGAAGACCTTGCCGCCGAGCATTGCCGTGTGGCTGGCGACAATAGCCCACATCCGCCATATGCACACCGACTACGAAAAGCTGCTGGCCGAAGGCTATGACCGCGATTCCGCGCGCTTCTTCGTCATCGAACAGACCAACAATGTGCTCACCCGCTGGCGCGCCACCCGTCTGCTCGACGATGAGGATGAGGCGTAGAGAATGGCAGGCACACGCGTCGAGTTCTACGGCGCTTCACCGTTGTGATTGGCGAAATCGAAAGGTGACGGCCAATCTCCCCCCTCGTGGGGGAGATGTCCGGCAGGACAGAGGGGGGCGCTGTCCCGCCGACCTCAGGTCGGCAGCATCGGAACTTTCAAAGCCTGAAATAAAAAACCCGCCTCGCGGGCGGGTCGTTGGAGCCCAATTGGCACCATACCCAAATTAGTAGCATAGCTGCCGGCACAAAGCAAGAACAAAATACGCCGTGACTAGAGGTCGCCTTGCCTGGACTAGGCCCGGTAAATCCACTGCTCCGGCACGCGCACCGAAATCTCCTCGCCGGCCGTGATCGTGCCGGGCTTCTCGACCCAGGCGACGAGCCCGCGCAACCGCTTCGCCGCCTTCGGGAACAGCAGCGCGCCGGCCTCATGGTCGGCCATCCCGGCATTTTCGGCGACCGATCGCCCGGCGATCCGGCAAGGCCCGTTCTGCGCGTCGACCTTGACGGTCGCGCCGCCTTTGAAGAACAGCAGCGTGCCGGACGGCAGCATGGAGAGGCGCGGCAGGCCTTCGATCAGGAGATTGGCGCCGATCCATTCCGGCTTGATCTCGGCGATGCCCATCCGTTCGGCGACGATTGCCAGTTCGTCCGCAGCCACGATCGACAATTGCCGTTCGTTGCGCATCTCGGTGCCGCGCCGATACCAGGGTTCCCGCCCGCCGGAGCGCCGCGTCGTGCCGGCATGGAAATCGCCGTCGATGCCGTCGAAACCGAGTTGCAGCGTATCCACCGCTCGTGTCTCAAAACGATCGAATGATGCGAGATAGAGCGCCGCCACCCTGGCGGCGAGTTTTCGCGACGGGACGATCTCGACCGGAGTTTCGGCTTCGGGAAACATATCCGGCATTGGTTTCATTCCTAGCTGCCGGATGCAGTTAGCCGAAGTAGATTCATAGGGTCCAGTCGAAAGCGTTGATGCTCCAATCAAGACGGCTGATACGGGTCGGCACCACCAGCGTCCTGGTTGAATCAGCCTCGTGCAAAAGCGTGCCGCATTGCTGCCGCGCTGCATCGGTTGATAATATCGATCAGGTCAAGCCCGCGGAGGTTTATCATGCATCCCGCATCGGCAATCGCACAGCTCTGGCTGCTCTGGGTGGTTTCATGGGCCGCGGCCGCCTTCTGGGCCGACCGGGCCGAAAAACGCGCCGGCTTCGGGGTGGAGCTTCCATCCCGCGCCGTCATGGTGCTCGGCACGATCCTGCTCTTCATCCCGGCGCACGGTTATGCCGGCCCGCTGAGGCTTTGGACGCCGAACCTTGCCGAAGCGTGGATCTGCGTCGCGCTGATTGCCGCCGGCCTGGCATTTGCCTGGTGGGCGCGGCTGCATCTTGGCCGCCTGTGGTCGGCCACGGTCACCGCCAAGGCCGCGCATCGCGTCGTCGACACCGGCCCTTACCGGCTGGTCCGCCACCCGATCTATACCGGCCTGCTTCTGGCGATCCTCGCCACCATGGCGGCGAAAGGCACTGTCTGGGGCGTTGCCGGCGCCATCCTCATCACCGTCGGCATCGTCATGAAGGCAAGGCTGGAGGAGCGTTTTCTGCGCGGCGAACTGGGTAGCGCTTACGACGACTATGCCAGGCGCGTTCCGATGCTGGTGCCGTTCGCGCCGAGCTAATGCATGTCGCCCAAAAGCATGCCCTCGGGCTTGAACCGAGGGTGTGCAGCGGTTTTGGGACAACGACATGCGTAAAACAAAAATCTAAAGCATGCGCAATAGCGCGCCGCCGATCGAGTAGCCGGCGCCGAAGGCGCAGAGCAGGCCGTAGTCGCCGGCCTTCATGTCGGCATGATTCTCCGACAGGGCGATGATGGCGCCGGCGGCGGCGGTGTTGCCGAGGCGCTCCAGCACCATCGGCGCGCGGTCGTGGTCGACGTCATGGCCGAACGACAGTTTCAGGATCATGGCGTTCATCCGCGCATTGGCCTGATGCAGCCAGAAGCGCCGGATCGCTTGCGGCGTCAGCCCGTGCTCGGCCAGGAACTCGACGATGAATTTGTGGCCGGCAACGGTGACTTCCTTGAACACCTTGTTGCCGATCTGCTTGATCAGATTGCCTTCCAGATCGATCATGTACGGATCGTCCTGGGTGGCGCGGGTATAGTAACCGAGATTGGTGCGGATGCTGTTCGACATCTGCGTCCAGGCGCGCGTATCCAGCACCTCGAAGCGGCCCGGCCGCTTCTCGCCCTGGGCGAGCCCTTCGACGATCATCGACACGGAAGCGTCGCCGAAGATGAAATGCGTCTGCCGGTCGCGAAAATTGAGATGCCCGGTGATGATCTCCGGCGTCGTCACCAGCACGCGTTTATGCGCCCCTGCCCGCACCAGATTGACGGCGATGTGCAACGCCGCCGCTGCCGAAGAGCAGCCAAGCCCCATATCGAAGCCGGCGCCTTTCGTCCCCAGCGCCTGCTGCATTTCGATGGCGATCGCCGGATAGGGCCGCTGATGGTGCGAGGCCGAGCAGATCACCAGGTCGATGTCGCCAGGCTTCAGCCCGGCATGATCGAGCGCCTTGCGGGCCGAAGCGATGCCGAACTCGGCCTCCAGCGACAGCGCATCGTCGGGCCGCGCCGCGAAACGCGGCGCCATGCGGGTCGGATCGAGGATGCCTTCCCGTTCGATGACATGGCGGGTCTGGACGCCCGAGGCATGGACGATGAAGGCACTCTCCGATTTCTGTACTAGCGGCTCGCCCGACACCTCGCGGCGGACGTTCTCCATGTCCACCCAGGCGTTGAAGCTGGCGACGAGCTCCTCGTTGGTGATCGAAGCTTCGGGGATTTCAACGCCGATGCCGCTGATGATGACGCGATGCATTTCCAGTTCGTCCCGTGCGCAGGCGTTGCGGCTTCATGTCGACGCCGCAAAAAGCTCGGCGCAACCTCTTTTGCACCTAGCCAGTTTATGCCGGCTTAAATCAAGTCCCTGGGACGGGTCTTTACCAGGCGCAGAGCTTGGTATTGGTCTGCGGGTTGTTCCAGCAGGCACCGTCATCGCGGCTGCGCACGAATTGCCCGGGCAGCGGCACGTTGCGGCGGCCGAGATTGACATAGCCATAGGCAAAACCCGGTCCGTCGATTTCCAGGACGTAGGTCGGATAACCCGGCGCCGAGATGCGAAAGCTGCCGGCATCGTCCAGCGCCCGATAGCTGCACGAGAAATAGCCGTCGTCGCTGGTGAAGCAGCGCGCTCGCTTGGCCTCCGCCGATAGAGACAAGGCAAGCACAGCGGCCGCACAAATGCTGCCGCCGAAACCCATCTTTTTCAGTGTCATCATCCACCCCCATGGCCCATGAAGGGCCGTGCCCCAGCGAGATGCGCATGACGGCGAAGGCCGGTCAAGCATCCGCTGCTGGCTGTTTTTTGGGTGTAGCTAAGAGTTTCTAAGCGGAACGCCGCGCCACGATGAAGAGACGGGGAAAGCGCAGCAACACCTTGCCGCTTGCCGTTTTCGGATAGGCTTCGCTGATCCCGGCCGCGTAGCGCTTCAGGAAAAGCTGCCGCTCGTTTTCGTCGAGCGGATCGAGGAACGGCTTCAGCCCCGTCGATTTCACCCACTCGACGATCGCCTCGGCATCGGCCAGCGGATGGTTGTAGATCGTGTGCCAGATATCGAGCCGATCCGAGAATGGCGACAAAAGGTCGTAATAGAACGCGACCGGCGGCAGCGGCGCGCGGGCCGCGCGCTCGAGCTTTTCGGCAAACGGCATCTCGGCCGCGGTCTCCCGCATCAGCCGGTGCGAAGGTTCGGCCATATTGTCCGGCATCTGCACGGCAAGCGCGCCGCCGGGCGCCAAAAATCCCATCAACCGCTGGAAGACCGCCGGATGCTCCGGCAGCCATTGAAACACCGCATTGGCAAAGATCACGTCGACCGGTTCGTTCGGCTGCCACGCCGCCGCATCCGCCAAGGCAAAGCTGACACCGGGCAGGCGCGCCTTCGCCTTCTCGATCATGTCGGGCGAGGTATCGAAGCCGCTGATCTGCGCCCGCGGCCAGCGCTCGACCAGCAATTCGGTCGAATTGCCCGGCCCGCAGCCGATGTCGACCACCCGGCGCGGTTCCGGCACCGGCACCTGCGCAACGAGATCGCGCGCGGGGCGGGTGCGCTCGTCCTCAAACTTCAGGTAGAGGGCGGCGGACCAGTCGGGTCTCACCTTCGCGACTGTATTCATCGATAGACCTCGCGACGGTCGCCTACTTGAACCACCCAAATCGCGACAGCGCTATCATCGATCCTTGTCAGAACTCGGAATGAGCCCACACGATATTTCCAGAGACCTGCCAGTGGTCCTGTTAGCGCTTCGCCAAGTTCGCGTGGATTATCGCGCGAGGCGAGCCTGTTTCCAGGAAGTCCACAATCCGACGCTGATCGGACCTTTGCAATCTGGAGATATCCTTCAGTGCACGCTTCTCGACACGAATTGTCCACACGATCAACCGTCACTGCGGTCGCTTGCGTCCAATCCCAGTCGTTCCTTAGCTTCGGCCAGAGAAAGCCATTCACCTTCACCATCGTTAAGGCGCTCGAGGGCGATTAGTCCGTCTTCCAGATCCTGAATTTGCTCGACAATGGCCTCAACGACTACGTCATGTTTTGTCCGGCCAGTTTTCCTTGCGACGATCTCGAGGCGTTTTTCCAGCGCGGTAGGAAGCTCGACATTAAGCATGTTTATCTCCTTCCGGTAATTCTACGAGCAGCCTGGGGCGCTTGCAACCAATCCGTTGTTACCGAGTCAGCCGCTTATACGTCATCCTGTGCGGATTGACCGCCTCAGGCCCAAGCCGGCGGATTTTGTCCTGCTCGTAGTCCTCGAAATTGCCTTCGAACCATTCGACATGGCTGTCGCCTTCGAAGGCCAGGATGTGCGTCGCCAGGCGATCGAGGAACATGCGATCGTGCGAGATGATGACGGCGCAGCCGGCGAAGCTCTCGAGCGCGTCTTCGAGTGCCGCCAGCGTTTCGGTATCGAGATCGTTGGTCGGTTCGTCGAGCAGCAGCACATTGCCGCCGGTCTTCAGCATCTTGGCCAGATGCACGCGGTTGCGTTGGCCGCCGGACAAGTTGCCGACCTTCTGCTGCTGGTCGCCGCCGCGGAAATTGAACGACGCGCAATAGGCGCGGGTGTTGGCTTCGAACTTGCCGAGCTTGACCACTTCGGCGCCGCCCGAGATCTCTTCCCAGACCGTCTTGGTCGGGTCGAGCGCGTCGCGGCTCTGGTCGACATAACCGAGCTTGACCGTCTCGCCGACGCGGATGGTGCCGGCATCGGGCTTTTCCTGGCCGGTGATCATGCGGAACAGCGTCGTCTTGCCGGCGCCGTTCGGGCCGATGACGCCGACGATGCCGCCGGGCGGCAGCTTGAATTCGAGATCGTCGATCAAAAGCGTGTCGCCAAAGCCCTTCGACAGGCCCTCGACCTCGATCACCACATTGCCGAGCCGCTCGCCATGCGGAATGACAATCTGGGTATCGCTCGGACGCCGCTTGTCGGCTGCATCCAGCAGATCCTGGAAGGCCTGGATACGGGCTTTCGACTTGGTCTGCCGGGCTTTCGGGCTGGACTGGATCCACTCGCGCTCGCGGCCGATCGCCCGCTGGCGCGCATCGTCCTCGCGGCCTTCCTGCTTGAGCCGCTTGGCCTTGGCTTCGAGATATTTGGTGTAGTTGCCTTCGTAGGGAATACCGCGGCCGCGATCGAGCTCGAGGATCCAACCGGTGACATTGTCGAGGAAGTAGCGATCGTGGGTGATGATCATCACCGCGCCCGGATAGGCCCGCAGATGCTTTTCCAGCCACGCCGTCGTCTCGGCGTCGAGATGGTTGGTCGGCTCGTCGAGCAGCAGAAGGTCGGGCTGGCGCAGCAAGAGCTGGCAAAGCGCGACGCGACGGCGTTCGCCGCCCGACAGCTTGGTGACATCGGCCTCCTTGGGCGGGCAGCCGAGTGCCTCCATCGCCATCTCGACCTGCTGTTCGAGATCCCACAGGTTGAGCCGGTCCATCTCGTCCTGCAGCTTGGCCGACTCGTCCGCCGTCTCGTCGGAATAGTTCATCATCAATTCGTTGTAGCGCTCGATGATGGCGGTCTTGGCGGCGACGCCTTCCATGACGTTTTCGAACACGTTCTTGTTCGGATCGAGCGCCGGCTCCTGCGCCAGGTAACCGACGGTAGCACCCTCGGCCAGCCAGGCCTCGCCGCTCCACTCCTTGTCGATGCCGGCCATGATCTTGAGGATCGTCGACTTGCCGGCGCCGTTGGGGCCGAGGATGCCGATCTTGGCGTCCGGGTAGAAGGACAGATGAATGTTCTCGAGCACCTTCTTGGTGCCGTAGGCCTTGTTGAGGCCGGCCATGTGATAGATGAACTGGCGTGCCACGCGCGCTTTCCCTGAAAAGTCGACTGATGTCGGATTGGATGGAAGTTGGGGGCTATGTAAGCGATGCGGCCCCGAACGGCAAACAGTTTTGGCCCTAAAGCAATTCCAGGAAAAACCGTGAAACGGTTTTCCGTCCGGAATTGCGTCAAAACAAAAAAGATGGAGCGGTTCAGCGGTTCCGTGAAACGATGACCCGCTCCAGGCGGATTTGGTCGCAGCCGCAAACGCTTAGCCGCTTCATTTCGTGCCGGCGCCCAGGCGAAAGCTCCGGTTAATCATTCCGCGTCAAACAATGTTGGATGGGAAATCGCTGGCAGCCGCGATTTCGGGGAGAGAGATCGGGCCGTGTTGAACAGTTTCCTGCTTTTTGCCGAAGCGGTTCTCTATTTCGGCATCATGGTCACGCTTTTCCGGTTCAGGGGCCGCATCGGCCTCGGCGTCTTTGTTTGCGCCCTTGGCGTCATGCATTTCCTGGAAACCTATCTCGCCAGCGTCTTCTACGTCGCGCTGCCGTTCGGCATGGTATCGCCGGGTTCGGCCGTGCTGTTTTCCGGCAAGCTGGTGATGCTTCTCCTGCTCTACATCAAGGAGGACGCGGCAACTGTCCGGCAGCCGATTTACGGCCCGCTGCTCGGCAATGCCCTGATGGTCGGGCTCGTGCTGATCCTGCGCCTGCACGACATCGCACCGCTGCCCGACGGCAAGCTTCCCGACATCGGCTTCATCGATGAGATGGGCTGGCTGATGGTGTGGGGCACGACGCTGCTGTTCGTCGATGCCATCCTGATCATTCTGCTCTATGAAAAGCTCGGCAAATACCTGCGCAAGGCGCTTTTCACCCGCATCCTGGTCTCCGTCGCCTGCGTGCTCACCTTCGACCAGGCAGGCTTTTTCACGGCGCTGCATTTCGTCACCGGTGCGCCGGTCGCGGTGTTCTTCGGCGGCTGGTTCGCCAAGATGGCAGCGGCCCTGGTCTACAGCACCATGCTGGTCGCCTATATCAGGTGGTTCGAGGCGCGGCAGGTGCCGGCGCCGCGCGGGCTTTCCGACATTTTCGACACGCTGACCTATCGCGAGCGCTATGAGGCGCTGGTCGAGCATGTTGGTCGCGACGGCCTCACCGGCCTCCTGCACAGGGGGCGCTTCGACAGCGATGGCGAGGCCGCCGTCGCCGCCAGCCTGCGGACCGCCAGGCCGCTCAGCCTGCTGATCATCGATGTCGACCACTTCAAATCGATCAACGACCGCTTCGGCCACGCCGAGGGAGACAAGGTGCTGAAAGCCCTGGCGATTTTGCTTGGCGAACTTGTCGGGACCGAAGATCAATTGTTCAGGATCGGCGGTGAGGAATTCGCCATCCTCGGCTGGCGTCCGCAGCCGCTCGCCAGGCTGCTGGGTGAAACCGTCAGGCAAGCGGTCAAGACGTCCGCGAGCACCAGCCGGTTCGACATTACCGTCAGCGCCGGCATCTCGACGGTCAGCGAGACGACCCGTTGCCTTGCCGATCTCTTTGCGCTGGCCGACCAGCGTCTCTACAAGGCCAAATCCACGGGACGCGATCGCGTTGTCGGGGAACCGGGCGGCAACGAAGCAGACGCCCGCAACACATGGACCAGGCCGGAGCGCAGCGCCGGCGCGTAACGCTGCCCAGGCCTGCGATTGGCTCAATCAGGATTGTTTGCGCCGCTGCCATCCGCCGATCGCAACCGAAACCGCCATCAGCGCGATCGCCAGCCATTTCAACGCGGTAATAATCGGGCCGGCTTCGATATCGTAGGCAATGAACAGAAGAATGCCCGGTACCAGCAGGCCGCAGAGCACGAGCGTATCCGATTGATCTGCCATGACACTTTTGCCGCAAGCGCCTGGTCGCCGGGCACGGCGACAAGCGCGGCCCGCATTGCCTTCGGCGCCACGAGCGTGGTCGAAAGACGCAGCGAAATCGGCAGGCCGATGCCGATGATCAGGAAGGCGCATGCCGCCAGGAGCAGCGAAAACTTGAGCGCACTGGTTTCGGCCGGTACCGGGAACAGCAGCGCCGCCAGCGGCAGGAAGACACAGAACATCCCGAGCGCGGCGATGGCGATGAAGATCGCCGCGTTGACCAGCGTAAACAATTGGTAGGTGCCGCCGCCGACGGGTTTGGCGAGCGTGGTCATGCGAGCCCACTCCACTTCGGTGTAGGAAAAGCCCGGCCACTCCATATGGCCGTCGCGGATCGCCGTCATGCCCTTGGCCCAGAACGCCAGCCGCGCCAGCGCGCCGCCCGTCATACCACTCATCGCCACCCCCTATGAATGATGCGCCCGGGATCATACCATCCCCGGCGCAAAGCGACAGTCGCGTACGGCCTGTTTACTGGAACCCGACGGCATCGACCGCGCCCTTCGGGCAGCCGGCCTTGGCTGTCGGCGCCGAGGCAAGCAGCAGGGCACCGAGCGAAGCGTTCGAAGCGATCGGGCCGGTCAGGCCGAGCGTCAGTTCGCCGATCAGCCGCCTGCCGTTCGAGGGATCGACCACGCAGGACACGCGGACCCGGTCGCCCGCGCCTTTGCCGAAGGCACCGTCGAAGGTGCTGCGTATCTGATCGGATGTCAGTTGCTTGCCGATGTTCTTGATGAAGAGATCGCGCACCGGCGACGCATTCATCGCGCGCATCAGGTTCAAGGCGTCGGCGAAATACTCCTGCTGGCTCTTGCCGTAGCAGGTGCCGTGCTTGATCCATTCATGCCTTTCGAGGGCGGACGCGGTGCCCGGCATCACCTGGTCGAGTTCCGCTCGCGTTTTCGGGTCAAGAGTGACCGACGGCAAATCCCGCCAGTGTGCCGGATCGTCGTTCGCCTTGTCGCTTGCCGCGACCTGGCAATAGAAATTTCCGTTCGGCTGCGGCCACAATCCATGCAAGGTGAAGTGGGTCGCTTCGAACCCGGCGGCGGTCTGCGCACGGCATTCGGCCTTGCTGGATTTGGTCTCACAAAAAGCCGGCTGCCAGCTCAGCGCGAAGACATATTCCGGCTTTCCGGACGCCGATGGCTTGTTCGGCTCGGCAGGCGCCGGTGCAGCCGGCATCGTCGACGCGCTGCCGCCCGAAACATGACCGCAGCTGATCTTGACCCAGCGGCGCTCCGGATCGGCGCCCGGCACGCGAATGAGGTAGTGCGTGGGCGCGTCCTTGTTGCCGGCCAGCAGATCATAACTCTGACCAGCCGCGGTCGAGACATTGCCGGGATTCTTGCCGCTCTTGATCGCCTGCGTTGCCGGACAGGCGGCATCGGCGACGAAAGAGCCGGTCATCTTCACATCGGCCCGCGCCGCGCTTGCGCCAGCAAACGCAAGAAACACCGCCCCCCATATCGCCCAAATCCGCATTCCGGCACTCCTCGTGATTCACGCCGCAAGCTAGAAACTTGCGACATGTCAGAATTACGATTTCTTTCGCCGGCCGTAAAAACAATCGCCAGCGCATTGAGACGGCTCCCGCGTGGTCGATCAGGATCCGCCCGCCTCCACCCGATCCGTCAGGGTGCGCAGCAGATCAAGCGAGGCTTTCAGCGCGTCGGCGTCCATACCCTCCGAAACGCGGTTCGCCCAAACATGCTGGCGTGTGCCGATATTCTTGACCGCTGCCCGGCCGGCATCGGTTATCGACAACAGCTTGGCGCGGCGATGCGCCGGGTTGTCGGCGTAGGCGGCAAGCCCCTCCGCAGCCAGTATGTCGGCCAGCCGCTGTACACTCTGACGGGCGAGACCCATGTCGCGGGCGATGTCGGCCACAGATTTCGGCTCCTTCAAAACTGCACCCAAAACCTGCCAGCGCGCTGCCGTCAGCCCGATTGGAGCGGCCAGCCGGTCGGCCGCATCCAGAAAACTGCCGTTCATCCTGAACACGGCAAGCACCAGTTCGGTGAGCACATTTGCCGCTTCGGTCCTGGTCGTCATTTCTGGCCGGCCTCGATGGTCGCGACGAAATTATTAACGGCTTCGGCTACGACCTCGGGCTTGTCAAGCATCACCCAATGGCCGCTGCCCGCCACGATCTGGCGCGGAATGTCCGTGCGCAGCCGGTAGAGCGCGGCTGGAGTTTCACTGGCCTCGGTAGCCAATACGAACATAGGCCCGCGATACGCATCGAGTGCCGGCTCCGGGTTCCATTCGGCCAGTGCCTTGCCGACACCTGCCCTCGCCGCCGGATCGACCACTGCCGCATCGGCCAGAACACGCTGGCGAACAGCCGCGTTAGGGCCGGCAATCGACGTGTAATAGGCGTTCAGGACATCACGGCCTTGCGGACCGGCCAGATCGCGGACAAAGCCGTCACGAATCGCCTGCGGCAGCGCACGAGGATCGGTCGCCGGGTCGACGAGCAAGACACCGGCTACCCGGTCGGCATGGCTGGCGGCATAAGCGAGCGCCACGCCACCACCGCCGCTGTGCGCGACAATGAGAAACCGCTTCAGGCCAAACGCGTCGGCCACGGCACCGACATCCATTGCGCGACCGTCATAACCATAGTCACCGTCCTGCGCCGGCGCGGAGGCGCCATGACCGCGAAAATCGAAGGCTACCGCCTCGCGGCCTTCGACGGAGAGCTGCATCACCCGGTCCCAGTGGGAAGCGCGGCTGCAATCTCCATGCAGGAACATGATCGGCAGGCCATTGCCGGCGTTGATCCTATAAGTGGCAAGCTGGCCTTGCGGGCCTGGAACAGTGGACCTCATCATGGTCATCTCCCTGGTTTCCTGACTGAACGCAGCAATCCCTGACAACAGGGTGGCCGTCGTGAAGGCGAAGCCCGCCAGCAAGATTGCACGCCGCGAAATGGCCCCGGTGGTTTTCATAGTCATACCCCCAATCTGCGCTGACCATTTGACAGCATGCTGTCATGTAATCACATTGACAGCATGCTGTCAACTACCGTCGAATGGGTACCCTGTCCCTTGACGTCGATCGCTGCGTCGCCCAACAGTCGCCGACGGGAGCGAGACATGCCATTTGACAAGCAGAGGATGCTGGCATCGCCGACCGGCGCCGAGCTCAACCTTTATGTGAAACACGCCATCGGCCAACCGCGCGCCATTGTCCAGGTCAATCACGGGTTGGCCGAGCACGCGGCGCGCTATGCCCGTTTCGCCGATTTCCTTGGCGAGCGCGGCTACCAGGTCTACGCGCACGACCACCGTGGCCACGGCGCCACCAAGGCGCCCGACGCGCCACCTGGCAGGTTCGCCGATGCGGATGGCGGTGCCAAGGTCATCGCCGATGTCGCTGCCGTCCATGATCTCATCGCCAGGGAACAGCCGGGCCTGCCGGTCATCGTCTTCGGTCACTCCTTGGGCGCGTCGGTCGCGCTGAACTTTGTCCTCCGCCACTCGGTGCGCATCCATGCCGCCGCGATCTGGAGCGGCAATTTCTCGGCCGGACTGCTCGGCCAAATCGCGCTGGCCATGCTTGGTTGGGAAAAGTTCCGGCTTGGCTCAGACGTGCCGTCGCGCCTGCTGCCCCGGCTGACGTTCCGGGCCTGGGGCAAGGCGGTGCCCAATCACCGGACGCCGTTCGACTGGCTGTCGCGCGATGCCGTTGAAGTCGAGCAATACATCGCCGACCCGCTTTGCGGCTGGGACGCATCGGTGTCGATGTGGCAGGACATCGTCATGATGACGCTGCATTGCGGCAGCGACCGCAATTTTTCCGGCGTGCGGCGCGACCTGTTCGTCAATCTGGTCGGAGGCGAGCAAGATCCGGCCTCGGACGGCGGCAAGGCGGTCAGCCATCTTGCCGGCCGGATGCACATGATGGGTTTTTCGAATCTCGTTTCAAAGGTTTACGCCAAAACCCGCCACGAAAGCCTGAACGAGGTCAACCGAGACATCATCATGGAGGATTTTGCCGCCTGGTCCGACCACGTGCTGAGGGCACAGTGATACTGGCCCATTGCAAGGGCCGTGACAGCGGCGCGCGGGATTGATAGAGGCTGCGCTTTCGATCAACCACGGTGATCCATGACTGAGCCTCCGCTCAAAGGCATCCGCGTCATCGAACTCGCACGCATCCTCGCCGGGCCATGGGCCGGACAGCTGCTTGCCGACCTCGGCGCCGACGTGATCAAGGTCGAGAGCCCGGACGGCGGCGACGACACCCGCAAATGGGGACCGCCCTTCGTCATCGGCCATGACGGCGAGAACCTTTCGGCCGCTTATTACCATTCCTGCAACCGCGGCAAGCGCTCCATCGCCATCGACTTCTCGACGCCCGAGGGTGCCGAGACGGTGCGCCGGCTGGTCGCGACATCGGACGTGCTGATCGAAAACTTCAAGGTCGGCGGACTGAAGAAATACGGTCTCAACTATGACAGTCTGAAGAAAATAAACCCGCGGCTGATCTATTGCTCGATCACCGGTTTTGGCCAGTCGGGACCGTATGCGCCGCGTGCCGGCTATGATTTCATCATCCAGGGCATGGCCGGCATGATGTCGATCACCGGCGAAGCCGGCCGCGAACCGCAAAAGGCGGGCGTCGCTATTTCGGATGTTTTCACCGGGCTTTATTCGGTCATCGCCATCCAGGCGGCGCTTCGCCATGCCGAGAAGACCGGCGAAGGCCAGCATATCGACATGGCGCTCTACGACACCCAGATCTCGACGCTCGGCAACCAGAACCTCAACTATCTCGTCTCCGGACAGTCGCCGGTGCAGATGGGCAATGCGCATATGAACATCGCGCCCTACGAAGTGGTGCCGGTAAAGAATGGCCACATCATCCTGGCGGTCGGCAATGATGGCCAGTTCGCAAAGTTCTGCGCTGCCGTCGGCCTCGATGAGCTGGCGTCGAACCCTGACTTCGCCACCAATCCCGCCCGCGTCGCCAACCGGGCAAAGCTGCGCGAGCATATGATCGAGGCGCTGAAAGCCTTCGATCGCGACCCGCTGCTGGCCAGGCTCGAAGCCGCCGGGGTTCCAGCCAGCCCGATCAACAACATCGGCCAGATGTTTGCCGACCCGCAGACCATCGCGCGCGGCATGCGGCTCGACCTCGATGACGGCCATGGCAATCTCTTGCCCTCGGTGCGGGCGCCGATGATCATGTCCGGCACGCCGCTGGTCTATGAACGTCCGTCACCGCGTCTCGGCGAACACACCGAAGAAATCCTTGCCGAACTGGAGAGGTCAGGAAAATGAAGACCGGCGGACAACTCATCGTCGATGCGCTCGAAGCCAACGGAACGGACCGTATCTATTGCGTACCCGGCGAATCCTATCTGGCGGTGCTCGACGCGCTGCATGATTCACCGATCCGCACAATCGTCTGCCGCCAGGAGGGCGGTGCCGCAATGATGGCCGACTGCCACGGCCGCCTGACCGGCAGGCCCGGCATCTGCTTTGTCACCCGCGGCCCAGGCGCCACCAATGCCTCGGCCGGCATCCACATCGCGATGCAGGATTCAATCCCTCTCATCCTGTTCATCGGCCAGGTCGCCAGCCACGCCAAAGGGCGCGAGGCCTTCCAGGAGGTCGACTACGTCAGGTTCTTCGGCGATATCGCCAAATGGGTGGTCGAGATCGACGACGCCGCACGCATACCCGAATTCGTCACACGCGCCTTTGCGGTGGCGACGTCCGGTCGCCCGGGTCCGGTCGTCATCTCGCTGCCCGAGGACATGCTGACCAGCCTCGCCGAGGCACCGGACGCCCGGCATTATACCCCTGTTGAGACGCGGCCTGGCGAAGTCGAGCTCGACGCACTGGAACTGTTGCTCAACCAGGCAAAGCGGCCCTTCGTCATCCTCGGCGGTACGCGCTGGGACGCGCAGGCCGTTGCACGGATGCGGACGATAGCCGAAGCCTGGTCGCTGCCGGTCGGCTGCTCCTTCCGCCGCCAGATGCTGTTCGACCATCTCCACCCGAACTATGCCGGCGATGTCGGCATCGGCATCAATCCCAAGGTAGCAACCGCCATCAAGCAGGCCGACCTCGTGCTGCTGATCGGCGGCCGTATGGGCGAGATGCCGTCATCCGACTACACGCTGCTGAAGAGTCCCTACCCCGACCAGACGCTGGTCCATATCCATGCCGACGCCGGCGAACTCGGCCGCGTCTACCGGCCGGCGCTGGCGATCAATGCCTCGCCTGCCGCTTTCGTCGAAGCCTTTGCCGGACGCAAGCCGGCCGCAACGCCGGTCTGGGCGGCTGAGGCAGCGAAGCTGCACGCCGCCTATCTCGACTGGTCGACGCCTCCGGAGAGCGGCCCCGGCGCCGTCCAGATGGGGCCGATCATGAATTATCTCGAAACGATGCTGCCGGACGACGCCATCCTCACCAACGGCGCCGGCAACTACGCCACCTGGGTGCATCGCTACCATCGCTTCCGGCGTTTCGGCACGCAGGCAGCACCCACATCCGGCTCGATGGGCTACGGCACGCCGGCGGCGGTCGCCGCCAAGCAGCTTTTCCCCGACCGCGACGTGATCGCCTTCGCCGGCGACGGCTGTTTCCTGATGAACGGCCAGGAATTCGCCACCGCCGTGCAATACGGGCTGCCGATCATCGTCATCGTCGTCAACAATGGCATCTACGGCACCATCCGCATGCATCAGGAGCGCGAATATCCCGGCCGTGTCGTCGCCACGGACTTGAAGAATCCCGACTTTGCTGCTTTGGCTCGTGCCTATGGCGGCCATGGCGAGACGGTGGAAAAGACCGCCGACTTCGCGGCGGCCTTCGAGCGAGCGCGGGCCAGCGGCAAGCCGTCAATCGTAGAGATCCGGCTCGACCCTGAAGCCATCACGCCGACCCGCACGATGTCCCAGATTCGCGACAAGGCCTGACAAAACAGGATGATTGCCCTGTTTTGTCGTCGTGATCTGCCTATTTGGCCTTCTCGATCTGGCCGCGGATCTCGCCGTCCGCATGGGCCGCGGTGTGGATGTTGAGGTAATATTTGCCAGCCTCAAGATCGGTGGCCTGGGCATCGGTCAATGTCGCCGAACCCTTGATCGGGCTCTTCAGCTTGCCTTCGAACGGCACCACCGGATCGGCGTTTTGACCCTTTGCCGCCGGGCCGTGAATGTGTGCGGCCTTCGCCGGCCCGCTGAGGCCGGAATATCTCACGGTCCAGCTGAGTTTCTTGGTGGCGGTGTTGAACCTGAGCGTGGCGGTGCCCTTGCCCTTCGTGGTGACGGGTGGGTTCTGCTGAGCACCATCGAGCGCCGCCGTCATCCTTATGGTTTCGGCCAAGGCCGGTGAAGCAGAGAAGATGGCTGCAGAAATGGCCAGCGCCGAAAGCATCGGCGTGAAGGACTGGATGCGCATTGAAACCTCCGTTGTGACACCCTTGAGGCGGATGCACCGGCACAACGATTTTGCGAGCGGATGTTTCCGCCGGTAACGTTTATTTTACCTCCCACTAAAAAGGGGCGGTCGCCCGCCCCTTTTCCGCTACAAGCCAGTTTGACAGTCCTATTTGATGGCCTTGTCGGTGATCGCCGTCGTGTAGGCGCCGGTAGGCTCCTTGCTGATGATCTTCTGGTCGAGCAGCGCCTTGGCGGTGCGCTCGTAGGTCGCCGGATCGAGCTTGCCATCGGCATTGTCGATCAGCTTGGCGACTTCGCCCATCATGCGCTTCTGGTGGTTCTCGTCCTGGCCGCCATTGTCCATGACGATGCCGGCCGCTTCGTCGGAATGGTCGACGGCGTATTTCCAACCCTTCATCGAAGCGCGCACGAAACGCACCATCTTGTCCTCGAAGGCCGGATCCTTGAGCTTGTCCTCCAGGGCATAGAGCCCGTCTTCGAGCAGATCGTTGCCCATGGCGGAATAGTTGAAGACGGTCAGCTCTTCCGGCTTGTAGCCGGCGTCGATGAGCTGCCAGTACTCGTTATAGGTCATGACCGAAATGCAATCCGCCTGCTTCTGGATCAGCGGCTGCACGTCAAAGCTCTGCTTGAGCACGGTGACGCCGTCCGGCCCGCCATCGGTCTTGAGGCCAAGCTTGTTCATCCAGGCATAGAACGGATACTCGTTGCCGAAGAACCAGACGCCGAGCGTGTGGCCCTTGAAGTCGGCTTCCGTCTTGACCGGACCGTCCTTCGGGCAGACCAGCTCCATGCCGGCCTTCTTGAACGGCTGGGCGATGTTGACCAGCGGCACGCCCTTCTCGCGCGCAGCCAGCGCGCCGCCCATCCAGTCGACGATGACGTCGGCGCCGCCGCCGGCGATGACCTGCTCCGGTGCAATGTCCGGTCCGCCGGGCTTGATGTCGACGTCGAGGCCCTCGGCTTCATAGAAGCCCTTGGCCTTGGCGACATAATAGCCGGCGAACTGTGCCTGGGTGACCCATTTCAGCTGCAGCGTCACCTTGTCCGCGGCCATCGCCTGGAACGCGGCAAGCGACATCGCGCCGGCCAGCATCGAAACAACAAGTCTTTTCATGTTTTTACCCTCTGAAGTTAGCGCCCTAAACCCACCGCCCCTATCCACCACGGACAGAAGGATGCCAAAACGTGACTGCTCTCTCGAAAAGAGCGACCACGCCATAAAAGACCGAACCCGCAAGTGCTGCAACTGCGATTTCCGCCCACACCATGTCGATGTTCATCCGCCCGACTTCCGTCGAAATGCGGAATCCCATGCCGACCACCGGCGTGCCGAAGAACTCGGCGACGATGGCGCCGATCAGCGCCAGCGTCGAATTGATCTTCAACGCATTGAAGATGAAGGGTGCCGCCGCCGGCAGCCGCAGCTTGAACAGCGTCTGCCAGTAGCTCGAGGCATAGGTGCGCATCAGGTCGCGCTCCATATGGCCGGAGGCGGCAAGCCCGGCGACGGTGTTCACCAGCATTGGGAAGAAGGTCATGATGATGACCACCGCTGCCTTCGACTGCCAGTCGAAGCCGAACCACATGACCATGATCGGCGCGACGCCGATGATCGGCAGGGCCGACACCATATTGCCAATCGGCAAAAGCCCGCGCCGCAGGAACGGCACGCGGTCGGCGGCGATGGCAACGAGGAAGCCGGCGCTGCTCCCCACCACATAGCCGAAGATAACCGCCTTGAAGATGGTCTGCCTGACATCGGCCCCCAGCACCGGCAGCGAGCCGACGATGCGCGTGCCGATGGCGCTTGGCGGCGGCAACAGGATGAAGGGAATGCCGGCACCACGCGTCACCGCCTCCCAGATGATCAGGATCCAGGCGCCGAAGATGGCCGGAATGATCAGGCGCAGGGCGGTTGACGCCCAGCGCGACGTCGGGCGAAACGACGACAAGACCGTTACGCAGCGCCAGGCCAGAAACCACGTCGCGACGAGCAGCAGATAGAAGGATGCGCGAGCGCTGCCCTCATTGCCGGTTATGCCGGCGAGCAGCATCCACGCTGCGCCATGCGCGCCAAGGAACAGCAACACCACCCCGATCATCGGTGGAAAGTTGTCGGCCTCGATTGCCACGAGCAGCAAAATGAAAATCAACACCGTAGTCGCCATGCCGTAACCGGGCGTAGCACTGACGAGCGGCCAAAGAAGCAGCGCGCCGGCAAGCAGGACAAGCGCGGCATATCCCTGCCAGGATCGAGGCGTGATTGAGGAAAGGCTCAGGACGGAGCTCATGCCGGCCTCCCGCCCATGGCGCGGTCGACAAGGCGCCCGGCGATGCCGACGACCATCACCAGCAGCGCCGCGACCACCGACCCGGCAACCAGAGCCGACCAGATGTCGATGGTCTGGCTGTAGTAGGCGCCGGCGAGCAATTTGGCGCCGATGCCGGCGACGGCGCCGGTCGGCAACTCGCCGACGATGGCGCCGACCAGGCTGGCGGCCACCGCCACCTTCATCGAGGTGAACAGGAACGGCACCGAAGCCGGCACACGCAATTTCCAGAAGGTCTGCGAGGCACTGGCATTATAGGTGTGCATCAGGTCGAGATGGGTGAGCTCGGGCGAGCGCAGTCCCTTCACCATGCCGACCGCCACCGGGAAGAACGACAGATAGGTCGAGATCAGCGCCTTCGGGATAAGCCCGGTGATGCCGATCGCCGCCAGCACGACGATGATCATCGGCGCCACCGCCAGGATCGGAATGGTCTGCGAGGCGATGATCCACGGCATCAGACTGCGGTCGAGCGTCGCCACATGCACGATGCCGACGGCGATGACGATGCCGAGCGCCGTGCCGAAAGCAAAGCCGAGCAGCGTCGACGACAGCGTCACCCAGGCATTGTAGACAAGGCTGCGGTTCGAGGTGATGCTGCGCAGAAAGGTGTTTTCGAAAAAATTTACCGCCACCTGATGCGGCGCCGGCAGCGTCGGTTTTGGCTGCGCCAGCGTCTTGCCGATGAATTCCACAATAGCCGGCGTCTGATTGGCGCGGCGGTCGAGATCGCGCTGGAACGGCGCGTTGAGGATGACAGCCATGACGTACCAGACAACGACGACACCCAGGAGGATCGAGGTCACCGGAACGATCTTGTCGCGAAACGAGTCCACCTAGCAGGCCTCGCCGGGTAAGCGCCCTCCTCTCCCCAACGGGGAGAGGAGGGCTGGAGCGAAGCGGAGGCCGGGTGAGGGTGACCGCGCTTTCGTTGTCCTAGGGCGGAGCAGCCGCGAAGCGGCGTGCGTATCGGGAGCGGCCAACCACGCCTTCGTCATCCTAGGGCGAAGCAAGGAGCGAAGCGACGCGGCGCAGACCCTAGGATCCATGCCGTAACCTCCCCGCTCCGCAACGGTGCTGAAAATGGCTCCCTCCACACCGCTCTGGCCGGCGAATATTCTGAACCGCTTGCGCCTTTCGGCTAATGTCACGGCATGGATCCTAGGGTCTGCGCAGGCCGCTTCGCGGCTGCTCCGCCCTAGGATGACGAAGGCATTGTTGACCGCTCCCTCGCGGGGCGGAGGCACCTCCTGCGTTGAACGCGCAAGCCCGTCGCGCGCGCCCTCAATCATCATAGCTGTGCCCCGCCCTCAGGCCGTCGCGCACTCGTGCCGCGATGGCCAGGAACTCCGGCGTCTCGCGGATATCGAGCGGCCGCTTTTTCGGCAGCGTCGATTCTATCACGTCGCTGACGCGCCCCGGGCGCGGCGACATGACGATGATGCGCGTCGACAGATAGACCGCCTCGGGGATCGAATGGGTGACGAAGCAGATAGTCTTGTTGGTGCGCTCCCAAAGCTCCAGCAGCTGTTCGTTGAGGTGATCGCGCACGATCTCGTCCAGCGCGCCGAACGGCTCGTCCATCAACAAAAGGTCGGCGTCGAAGGCGAGCGCCCGCGCGATCGAGGCGCGCTGCTGCATGCCGCCCGAAAGCTGCCAGGGGTATTTCTTCTCGAAGCCGCTGAGATTGACAAGGTCGAGGGTTCGCTTGATACGCGCCGCCTGCTCTGCCCTGGACAGGCCCATGATCTCCAGCGGCAGTGCCACATTGCGCTCGATGGTGCGCCACGGATAAAGTGCAGCCGCCTGGAAGACATAGCCATAGGCGCGGCTCTGGCGCGCCTGCTCGGGCGTCATGCCGTTGACGGAGATGGCTCCCGATGTCGGCTTCTCCAGATCGGCGATGACGCGCAGCAAGGTCGTCTTGCCGCAGCCGGAGGGCCCGATGAAGGACACGAATTCCCCCTTGCCGATCGTCAGGTCGACATTCGACAGCGCCTGTACCGGACCATCATTGGTCTGGAAGGTCAGGCCAAGCTTGCTTGCCGAAACAACCGCTGGCGATACTCCCGTCATCGGCCGTAGCCTGTCGCTTCCGGCCACTGCGGCGCCGGCCGGAATCCCATTGATTTTACCCCGATGTTGCTTTCCACTCGCCCAGTCCTACTCGCCGCAGTTTTACGCGCCCCAGTTCTACGCGCCCTTGTCCCATCAGATAGACGCCCGGAGTTGCCCCGATGTCGCCCAAACCGACTTGCCATCTTATCCGCCCTGAAAGCTCTTATGAAGGCAAGCAGGGCCTGAGTTATTTCGCCGGTATCGCCGCCGAAACAGTCGGCTCGTCCGGCATCTGCATGCATCTGCTGACCATGCCGCCGGGTGCCCGCGCCAAGGCGCATATGCACGAAAACCATGAAACCGCGATCTATGTGCTCTCCGGCGAAGTCCATACCTGGTATGGCGACCGGCTCGAACAGCATATCGTGGTCAAGGCCGGCGATCTTTTCTATATTCCCCCTGGCGTGCCGCATCTGCCGGCCAATTTGAGCGACGGCCCCGCCTCGGCGATCATTGCCCGAACCGATCCCAACGAACAGGAAAGCGTCGTCCTGCTGCCGGAACTGGACGGGTTGGTCGCTTGACGCCGGCATCGAGGCAGCGGTCGTCATCGGCACCGTCACGAACATGATTTCAGCGGCCCGATCTCCTCAAGGCCGGGAATGGTCACGAAGAAACCGTCCCCTCCTCTGTTGATGACCTTGACGACATCCGTGGTCGTGCCCTCCTCGCCCTCGGCGAAACAGGTGGAGCTCAACAACAGGGTGCCAGGCGCCGTCGTCAGTCGCTGTGCGAACTGGCAGCCGGTGCCATAGGTTTCGACGCTGTCGGCGGTCAGCACGACATAATCGTCGCTGTCCTGATAACCGAGCCGTACACCAGCGCAACCGACCTCATTGCCAAAGGAGCCGGCAAGGACGTCAGCCGCCGCCGGCCCGGCGGCAAGGATCACCGCGGCCATTGAGATAATCGCTCCGTGGCTCGCCAAGCTCAAACGCCCGTCGCCGGGATGCCCGTCCGTTCCACCTTGCGCGGCGCGGAAATTTCCTTCCACGTCGACAGCGCCCGGTTGACCGCCGCGTTCGGCTCGCGAGCGACGAATTCGCCATGGCCGGGCTTCGCCTTGACCTCGTTTTCCTCGATCGACAGTTCGCCGCGCGAGAAGACGAAGCGCGGCAGGCCGGTTACCTCAAAACCTTCGAAGACATTGTAGTCGATCACCGACTGCTGCTTCTTGGCCGTGATCTTCTTCTTGCGCTTCGGGTCCCATACGAGGATGTCGGCGTCCGCGCCTTCGACGATGGCGCCCTTCTTCGGGTACATGTTGAGGATCTTGGCGATGTTGGTCGAGGTCACCGCGACGAACTCGTTCATCGTCAGCCGGCCGGTCTTGACGCCGGTCGTCCACAGCACCGGCAAACGATCCTCGAGCCCGCCCGTGCCGTTCGGGATCTTGGTGAAATCGCCGACGCCGTTGCGCTTTTGTTTGGTGGTGAAGGCACAATGGTCGGTCGCCACCACTTGCAGCGACCCGGCCTGCAGGCCGGCCCACAGCGAATCCTGGTGCCATTTGTTGCGGAAGGGCGGGCTCATCACCCGGCGCGCCGCATGGTCCCAGTCCTTGTTGAAATATTCGCTCTCGTCCAGCGTCAGGTGCTGGATCAGCGGCTCGCCGAATACCCGCATGCCTTTCTGGCGCGCCCGGCGGATGGCTTCGTGCGCCTGCTCGCAGGAGACATGCACGACATAGAGCGGCACACCGGCCATGTCGGCGATCATGATGGCGCGGTTGGTCGCCTCGCCTTCGACTTCAGGCGGGCGCGAATAGGCGTGTCCCTCCGGGCCGCTGTTGCCCGCCGCCAGCAGCTTCTGCGACAGGGCGGCCACCACGTCGCCATTCTCGGCATGGACCAGCGGCAGCGCGCCGAGATCGGCACAGCGCTGGAACGACGAATAGAGCTCGTCGTCATCGACCATCAGCGCGCCCTTGTAGGCCATGAAATGCTTGAACGAGGTAATGCCCCTGTCGACGACGGTGGCCATCTCGTCGAACACCTGCTTGCCCCACCAGGTGATCGCCATGTGGAAGGAATAGTCGCAGGACGCTTTCGAGGTCTTGTTGTCCCACATCTGCAGGGCCTCGAGCAGAGACTGCTGCGGCGCCGGCAGACAGAAATCGACGACCATCGTCGTGCCGCCGGCAAGGGCCGCGCGGGTACCGGATTCAAAGTCGTCGGCCGAATAGGTGCCCATGAACGGCATTTCGAGATGGGTATGCGGGTCGATGCCGCCCGGCATCACATAGCAGCCGCTGGCGTCGAACTCATGGTCGCCATGCAGATCCGGCCCGATGCCGATGATCTTGCCGTGCTTGAACAGCACGTCGGCCTTCCACGTGCGGTCGGCGGTGACGATGGTGCCATTCTTGATGACTTTGGACATTTTCTTGTTCCCTTATTCTCTTCGCGCTTCTTGTGAGCGGCGTTGCCAGGCTATCCCATCATTCGACAATGACCGCCGTGTCCACCACCGCATGGAACAGCACGTCGGCGCCGGCCGCTGCCCATTCCTTGGTGATTTCCTCGGCCTCATTGTGGCTGAGCCCGTCGACACAGGGGCACATCACCATTGCGGTGGGTGCAACGCGGTTGATCCAGCAAGCGTCATGGCCGGCGCCCGAGACGATATTGCGATGCGTATACCCCAGGCGCTCCGCCGCATCCCGCACAGCCTTGACGCAGCCCGCGTCGAAAGTGACCGGGTCGAAATGGCCTACCTGCTCGATTTGATATTTGATGTCGAGCGCGTCGCAGATCGTGTCGATGCCTTCGCGGATGCGGCCGTCCATGGCGTCCAGCACCTCCTTTTCCGGCGAGCGGATGTCGATGGTGAAGACGGTGCGCCCGGCAATGATGTTGCGCGAGTTCGGATAGACCTCCATATGGCCGACCGCGCCGACGGCGTCGGGTTGGTAGTCCATGGCGATCTCGTGCACCAGTTCGATCACCCGCGCCATGCCGAGCCCGGCATTGCGCCGCTTCGGCATCGGCGTCGAGCCGGTGTGCGCCTCCTTGCCGGTCAGCGTCACCTGCAGCCATTTCAACCCTTGCCCATGGGTGACGACACCGATGTCGATGCCCTCGTCCTCGAGGATCGGGCCCTGCTCGATATGCAATTCGAAGAAGGCGTGGATCTTGCGCTCACCGACTTTCTCGGTGCCCTTCCAGCCGATCCGTTCGAGCTCCTCGCCGAATTTCTTGCCGTCCTTGTCGACATGTGAATAGACGTCGGCCTGGTCGAGCACGCCGGCGAACACCCCGGACGCCATCATCGCCGGCGCAAAGCGGGCGCCTTCCTCGTTGGTCCAGTTGGTGACGACGATCGGGTGCTTGGTCTTGATGCCGAGATCGTTGAGCGAGCGCACGACCTCCAGGCCGCCGAGCACGCCGAGCACGCCGTCATACTTGCCGCCGGTCGGCTGGGTGTCGAGATGGCTGCCGACATAGACCGGCGGCAGGCTGGGGTCGGTGCCTTCGCGACGGGCAAACATCGTACCCATCTCGTCGACGCCCATTTCGAGCCCCGCCTCATCGCACCAGCGCTTGAACAGATGCCGCCCTTCGCCGTCATCGTCGGTAACGGTCTGGCGATTGTTGCCGCCGGCAATGCCGGGGCCGATCTTCGCCATCTCCATTATCGAATCCCACAAACGGTCTGAATTGATTCGCAGATTCTCGCCGGGGGCGGCCATATTCTAAAACCTCATTGGTTGTGGCACGCCAGCGTCCCCCTCCCCCTCGAGGGGAGGGTGGCCGCGAAGCGGTCGGGTGGGATCGGCTGACATGCGCGCGACCTTATCCTTGACCACTTGTGCGACATGCCAAGCGCTGTTTATGACATCGGGCTCATCGACGCGAAAGATATCGAACCCGAGCGATCGCAGATAGGCATCACGGACGGCGTCGTGCCGTTTGCCCTTCTCCTGTTCGTGCAGATCACCATCGACTTCAACGACCAGCTTTACCGCAATGCAGGCAAAGTCGACGATATAAGGCCCGATCGGACACTGGCGCCGGAATTTCATCGCAGCCGATTTCAATTCGCGCAGTTCATACCAAAGCAGCGATTCGCCTTTGGTCGCATGTACTCGAAGCGCGCGCGCCTTTTGGCGCATTTCGAAGCTCACGCGGGTCCGGGGCATCACAGGCACCTATGCGGCCGAAGGTCAGGCTGGCGCACTGCCGCACCGACCCCACCCGGCCGCTTCGCGGCCACCCTCCCCTCGAGGGGGAGGGAAAGCTGCACCTGGTTCAATCCACCGCCCTCAGCACTTCGCGCACGTGGTCGATCAATTCGTTGATCTGGCCTTTGGTGATGATCAGCGGCGGCGACAGCGCGATGATGTCGCCGGTGGTGCGGATCAATGCACCGCGCTCGAACGCCTTGACGAAAGCCGAGAAGGCCCGCTTCGTCGGCTGGCCGGCGATCGGCGCCAGCTCGATCGCGCCGATCAGGCCGATGTTTCTGATATCGATGACGTTCGGCTCGCCCTTCAGCGAGTGCAGCGCGTCCTCCCAGTACGGCGCCAGTTCCTCGCCGCGCGTCAGCAGCCCTTCTTCCTTGTAGGTGTCAAGCGTGCCCAGCGCTGCCGCGCAGGCGATCGGATTGCCCGAATAGGTGTAGCCGTGGAAGAACTCGATCATGTGCTCGGGGCCGGTCATGAAGGCGTCGTGGATTTCCTTCTTCACGAACACCGCGCCCATCGGGATGACGCCGTTGGAGACGCCCTTCGCCGTGGTCATGATATCCGGCGTGACGCCGAAATAGTCGGCGGCAAACGGCGTACCGAGACGGCCGAAACCGGTGATGACTTCGTCGAAGATCAGCAAGATGCCGTGCTTGGTGCAGATCTCGCGAAGCTTCTGCAAATAGCCCTTCGGCGGCAGGATGACGCCGGTGGAACCGGCAACCGGCTCGACGATGACGGCGGCGATGGTCGAGGCGTCGTGCAAGGCGACGATGCGCTCCAGCTCGTTCGCCAGTTCCGCGCCATGCTCCGGCACGCCCTTGGTGAAAGAGTTCTTTTCCGGCAGATGCGTGTGGGGCATGTGATCGACGCCGCCGAGCAGCGTGCCGAACATCTTGCGGTTGGTGACAATGCCGCCGACGGAGATGCCGCCGAAATTGACGCCGTGATAGCCGCGTTCGCGGCCGATCAGACGGGTGCGCGAGCCCTCGCCTTTGGCGCGGTGATAGGCGATCGCCATCTTCAGCGCGGTCTCGACCGATTCCGAGCCGGAATTCGTGAAGAACACATGGTCCATGCCCTTCGGCGCGATGTCGACCAGCCGGTTCGCCAGCTCGAACACGATCGGATGGCCCATCTGGAACGCCGGCGCATAGTCGAGCTCGGCCGCCTGGCTCTGGATCGCCTCGGTGATCTTCGGGCGGCAGTGGCCGGCATTGACGCACCACAGGCCGGCGGTGCCGTCGAGAACCTTGCGCCCGTCGCTGGTCGTGTAATGCATGTCCTTGGCCGACACCATCATGCGCGGCGCCTGCTTGAACTGCCGGTTTGCCGTGAACGGCATCCAGAATGCACTGAGATCGTTCGGCGTGACTTTCAGCCGGTTGGACATGACCGAGACTTCCCCTTGTAACCTGTTTCGGTGCGGCTAACGCCTGGTCTTTCCAACTTGGTCTTCGCGACGTTTTCGTGCTACGCAAATTTTTGACCGGTTGGACAAACGTTAGCACCGCCTTATCAGCGGTCAAGGGATTACTAGCGGAAATGCGGCTTTCGAAGTGCGCTCCACAGGGCGGAGAAAAACTGGTCCAGAGAATTGGTCCAGACACTCCTCGCAGCGAAGGTTTTTCGAGGTGACGGATGCGGTCGAAAGCTCTGCTCCTCGCCGCACCCGCATCCAGGTGGAAAAGCGCGAGCTCATCCTCGAGGCGGCGCTCGAAGTCTTCTCGACCAACGGTTTTCGCGGCTCGACAATCGACCAGATCGCTGAAGCCGCCGGCATGTCGAAGCCGAACCTGCTCTATTATTTCCGCCGCAAGGAGGACATCCACAAGACGCTGATGCAGCGGCTTCTCGACACCTGGCTGGCGCCGCTGCGCGAACTCGACGATATCGGCGACCCCTTGACCGAACTGCGCAGCTATATCAGGCGCAAGCTCGAAATGGCACGCGATTTCCCGCGCGAGAGCCGGCTGTTCGCCAACGAGATCCTGCAGGGCGCGCCGCGCATCATGCCGATGCTGGAAGGCGAGTTGAAGACGCTGGTCGACGAGAAGGCCAATGTCATCAAGGGCTGGATGCGCGCCGGCAAGATTGCCCGCACCGACCCCTGGCACCTGATCTTCTCGATCTGGGCGACGACGCAGCATTATGCCGATTTCGACGTGCAGGTCCGCGCCGTGCTCGGCCCCGATCGCGGCGGCGACGGCCGTTTCGAGGATGCCGCAAGGTTTCTCGAGCAGCTGTTCATCGACGGGCTGAAGCCGAAGGGCTGAGGCAGCTCGGCTGTCGCAAACCTCCCCCATTGCTTCGTCATCCTGGGGCGCAGCAAGGAGCGGAGCGACGCAGCGCAGACCCCAGGATGACGAAGCTGGGCTCACGCGCTGCGCCGCTCGGCCGGCAGCGCATCGAGCAGCTTCTGCAGCTTGGCGATCGAGTTCTGCTCGGCGAGCGGCGTGTAGACGATCAGCTTCATGTCCGAGCCGTCGTCGATCGACAGGCTCATATGCTCGAACGCCATGGCGCCTGCCGTCGGATGCCTGACATGCTTTACACCCGATAGGTTACGGGCCACGTCGCGTAGCGGCCACCAGGCGCGAAACTCCGGGCTTGAACGTGTCATCAGCGCGATCAGCCGCTCGAAATCCGGGTCGCCGACATATCTGGCGCTTTCCGCCCGGAATGACGCCAGCACGGCACGCGCCAGTTCCTCCCAGTCGACGAGCAGGCGCCGATGCTGCGGGCTGGTGAAAACCATATGGACGATGTTGCGGGCATCGCCCTCCAGCAGGCCATAGTCGCCGAACACGGCTGCCGCGGCAGAATTCCAGGCCAGCACGTCCCAACGCCGCCCAAGGACATAGGCCGGCTGGAGGACCAGGCTCTGCAGCATGTGCAGCAACGGGCTATCGACTTTTTCCGGCGCGTCGACGCGACGCTCCGGCTGCGGGCGGCCGGCAAGAATGAACAGATGCCGTTGCTCGGCCGTGTCCAGGCGCAACGCCTGACTGAGCGCCGTGAGCACCTCGACGGACGGCCGCACGTCGCGCCCTTGCTCCAGCCAGGTGTACCAGGTCGTGCCGACGCCGGCGATCATCGCCACCTCCTCGCGCCGCAGCCCGGGCGTGCGCCGGCGCAGGCCGGTCGAAATGCCGGTGGCCGAAGGCGTCAGCCTTTCGCGCCGCGAGCGCAGAAAGGCGCCAAGCTCGCGGCGGCGGCTGTCTTCGGCGGAGTGTGTCGGTGAATCCATCGGTGCTATTATAGCAGTATCGATACCAGGATAAAGTTTGAACTGTTTGGCAAGTGGCCGGTGCCCCATCTTTCCGTTCAGAGCGATGAGATGGAGGCTCTGAACATGGAACTGAAAGATAGGACAATCCTCATCACAGGATCGACCGACGGCGTCGGCCGCGTCGTCGCGCAAAGGCTCGGCGCCGGCGGTGCCCGTATCCTGGTGCATGGCCGCGACGCGACTAGGGGCAAGGCGACCGTGGCCGAAATCGAAGCCGCCGGCGGCAAGGCCGAGCTGCTGGTCGCCGACCTCTCCTCCCTGGCGGAAGTCCGCCGCCTCGCCGAGGCGGTGCGCGCAAGGACCAAGCGGCTCGATATCCTCATCAACAATGCCGGCGTCGGCACCGCCGGCCCCAACGCGAAACGGCAGGTCAGCGCCGACGGCTACGAGTTGCGCTTTGCCGTCAATTATCTCGCCGGCTTCCTGCTCACCATGGAGCTGCTGCCGCTGCTCAAGTCCAGCGCGCCGTCGCGCATCGTCAATGTCGCCTCGGCCGGGCAACGGGCGATCGACTTCAGGGATGTCATGCTGACCCGCTCCTACGACGGCGTTCGTGCCTACTGCCAGAGCAAGCTGGCGCAGATCATGTTCACCATCGATCTGGCGGAGCAGCTGAACGGCACCGGCGTCACGGTCAACAGCCTGCATCCGGCAAGCTACATGAACACCACGATGGTGCGGCAGGCGGGCGTCACACCCTGGAGTTCGGTCGAAACCGGTGCCGAAGCCATCATCAATCTCGCCACATCGCCGGCGCTCGAAGGGCGAAGCGGCCTCTATTTCGACGGCCAAAGGGAATCCCGCGCCGATGCGCAAGCCTATGACGTGAAGGCGAGGCAGCAGTTGCGCGAATTGAGTCTCGGCCTTGTCGGGCTCGCACCCGTTTCCGCAACATCGAAGAAAGAAAATTCATGACCGAGAAAACGCAGCACGCCGTGATCGTCGGCGGCTCCTCCGGCATCGGCCTCGCCACCGCGAAAAAGCTGCTTGGCCCGGGCATGAAGGTGACTATCACCGGGCGCAACCGGGAAAGGCTCGACAACGCATGGCAAAGCCTTGGCGGCGCAGTCGAAAAGGCTGCCTTCGATGCCGCGAAGCCGGACGAGGTTCGCCAGTTCTTCAACGATCTCGGCCCTTTCGATCACCTGGTGCTGGCCGCCAGCGGCGGCAAGGGGCTCGGTCCGTTCGAAACGCTTGACCTGACCGACATCGGCGGTGGCGTCGACGAGAAGGTCCGGCCACAGCTCTCCTGCCTGCAGGCCGCCTTGCCGACGCTGAACAAGAGCGGCTCGGTGACTTTCATCTCGGCGGTGTCGGCGCAATTGTCGGCGCCGGGTGTCGCCGGCATCGCCGCCGTCAACGGCATGCTGCTGACCGTGGTGCCGATCCTGGCAATGGAGCTGAAGCCGCTACGCGTCAATGTCGTGGTGCCGGGCGTCATCGACACGCCGTGGTGGGATTTCCTGCCCGATGAACAGCGCCATGCGGTGTTTGCCGATTATGCCGGCAAGACACCGGTCGGCCGCATTGGCCGCGCCGAGGACGTCGCTGAGGCGATCGCGTTCCTGGTTTCGAACAGCTTCGTCACCGGCCAGATCCTGACCTGCGACGGCGGCTTGCGGTATGCGGCGTGAGCGGCTGCCTCCAAGAGGCATCAGTCGTTGTCAAAGCGACTGCGCGATCAGCGCCAGAAATCCTCCGGCCAGCGCGACGTTGCCGACAAAGCCATTGATGCGGGACGCGCGCTCGGGCCCCTGATGATCCCAGAAATTGTGGAACATCGGCGTAGCAAAAACCAGGAACAGGATCAGGCATGCCGCCGCCGCAGCGGTCCAGATGTCCGCGATCACCAGCGCTCCGGCGATGATCTGCAGGACGATCCCCAGCCAAAGAACCGGCCGCGCCTGCGGCACGCCGCGCGTCGTCATCAATTGGCTCACCAACGCCGCATTCTGGATGTTGCGCAGGCCGGCAAAGACAAAGGCGCCGCCAAGCAGCAGGCGGGCGGCGAATAGAATCTCACTATCAAAGTTTGAAAACATGCTGTCGGGTCCTCGGGCAGAAAAGAGGCGCGCGGCGGAAGGCCGCGCGCCTGGTCCATGCTCAAGCGGCCAAGACTGCTGGCATCGGATGGATTGCATGAAACGGAACGCAAAGCCGGTTCCAGGTGTTGATCATGCCGAGCGCAACCGAGAGCTTGACCAGCTCCTGTTCCGAGAAATATTCGAGCGTCCTTGCATAGAGTTCGTCCGACACACCGTAGTCGGCAATCCTGGTCAGCGCGTCGGTCCAGGCCAAGGCCGCGCGTTCGCGCTGTGAAAACAGCGGCGATTCCTTCCAGGCGGAGACGAGATAGAGCCGCTGCTCGCTTTCGCCGTCGCGGCGCGCTTCGCGGCTATGCATCTCGACGCAATACGAGCAGCCGTTGATCTGCGACGCCCTGAGCTTGATCAGATGCAACAGGCTTTTTTCGAGCCCGCATTCGTCGACTGCCTTGTTGAGCGCTGACACCGCCTTCATGATCTCCGGCGCCGCGCCGAAAAATTGCAGCCTCTGTTTCATCGTCTGTAGCCTTTCATGCTTGCTTGGTTGAACTTGATTTCTGCGGCCGCCGATGGCGCTCGACGAAGGCGCAGTTCGCGGCGACCGAACGGGGATCGGCATCGGCCGTGTATTCTGCAACGATGTCGGACAGCCAGGCGTCGGCGAGCGCGGCGCGATAGGCGCGCTCGGCCTTCAGCATGGCTACGTTGATGCCGCAGGGTTTGACATAGACCGAGGCATCGAGCTTCGCTGGGCCGCGCTGGCGGATTTCGGCGCAGCGGAACGCCGGTTCACGCCCCTCGACGGCCAGCACGATGTCGAGCAGCGTTATGCGTTCCGCCGGCCGCGCCAGCCGGTAGCCGCCGGACGGCCCCGGCACTGATTCCAGAATGCCGGACGCAGTCAGCGCGTTGAGATGCTTAAGCAGATAGCTCGGCGACAGCCCGAACGCTTCGGCCATGGCAGCACCTGGCAAGGTCGCGGCGCCATCAACGCCGGCGAGCATCGCGGCGCAGTGGATGGCTGCTTCGACGCCTTCGCCCAGCTTCATTTCGCTCTCCTGTTCATGGATATAGATTATCTTGGATATTTTTTATCCGCAATAGGAAAGTCAAAAAGCGGCGCCCATGGACGCCGCTTTTTTCGAAATGCTATTCCGCCGCCACCTTGGCCATCGGATTGTTGGGATGCGTCGTCCAGTTGGCATAGATCGGCGACACTGGCCTACCAGTGCGCTCATCGATCGCGCCAACCGCCAGTGGCTCCATGGTGATGCAGTTCTCGACCGGGCAGACATTGACGCAGAGATTGCAGCCGACGCATTCGGCCTCGATCACCTCGAAATGCCTGACGCCGTCGACCATGCTGGTGATGGCCTGGTGCGAGGTGTCCTCGCAGGCGATGTGGCAGCGGCCGCATTTGATGCAGGCCTCCTGGTCGATATGCGCCTTTGCGATGTAGTTGAGGTTGAGATACTGCCAGTCGGTGACGTTGGGAGTGGCGCGGCCAATGATGTCGTCGAGCGAGGCATGGCCCTTCTCGTCCATCCAGTTTTCCAGGCCGGCGATCATCTCCTGCACGATCTTGAAGCCATAGGTCATCGCCGCCGTGCACACCTGCACATTGCCGGCGCCAAGCGCCATGAACTCGGCGGCGTCGCGCCAGGTGGTGATGCCGCCGATACCGGAGATCGGCAGGCCCTTCGTTTCCGGGTCGCGCGCGATCTCGGCCACCATGTTCATGGCGATCGGCTTCACCGCCGGGCCGCAATAGCCGCCATGCGAACCCTTGCCGTCGATCGTCGGCTCCGGTGCGAAATTGTCGAGATTGACGCCGGTGATCGAATTGATGGTGTTGATCAGCGACACCGCGTCGGTGCCGCCGGCAAGGGCAGCGCGTGCCGGCTTGCGTATGTCGGTGATGTTGGGCGTCAGCTTGGTGATGACCGGCATGCGGGTATTGGCCTTGCACCAACGCACCACCATTTCGATGTATTCCGGCACCTGGCCGACTGCCGCACCCATGCCGCGTTCCGACATGCCGTGCGGGCAGCCGAAATTGAGCTCGATGCCGTCAGCGCCGGTCTCCTCGACTACCGGCAGGATCGCCTTCCAGGCATGCTCCTCGCACGGCACCATCAGCGAGACGACGATCGCCCGGTCGGGCCAGTCCATCTTGACCTGCTTGATCTCGCGCAGATTGACCTGCAGGTCACGGTCGGTGATCAGCTCGATATTGTTCAGGCCAAGCAGGCGACGATCGGCGCCCCAGATGGCGCCGTAGCGCGGCCCGTTGACGTTGACCACCGGCGGCCCTTCTTCGCCGAGCGTCTTCCAGACAACGCCGCCCCAGCCAGCCTTGAATGCGCGGATGACGTTATAGGCCTTGTCGGTCGGCGGCGCCGAGGCTAGCCAGAACGGGTTCGGCGATTTGATGCCGACGAAATTGTTGCGGATGTCTGCCATGCTCATGCCCTCCCGTTCGAGGTCAGTGCCCGATGAATGCTTTCCGCCGCGTCGCGGCCTTGTGCGACGGCCGAGACTGTCAGGTCGTCGCCGCCAAAGATGCAGTCGCCCCCGGCCCAGACGTTTGGCAGCGAGGTGCGGCCTTCGGCGTCGACCTTGATGCGGCCGGCTTCCAGGTCAAGCAAAGCCCCGCTGCCGTTGAGCGCAGCCGGGACAAAACTCTGGCCGATCGCCTTGAACACCTGATCGGAGACGAGCGTCAGCCGCTCGCCGGTGCCGACGAGCCTGTCGCCGTCCATCGCGGTGTATTCGAGCTCGATCGCCGACACCTTGCCGGCATCGGCAATGACCCGCTTCGGCTGCAACCAGTGCCGGATGATGACGCCGTTGGCGGCAGCCAGATCCTGCTCGAATTCGGAGGCATTCATGTGCTCCGGGCCGCGCCGATAGCAGATCGTCACCTCTTCGGCTCCGAGCAGCTTCGATTGCACCGCCGCGTCGATCGCCGTCATGCCGCCGCCGATGACGACAACACGCCGGCCGACCGGCAGGCTGGCCAGATCACTGGCCTGACGAAGCTCGGCAATGAACTCGACGGCATTGGTGACGCCTTGCGCCTCCTCGCCTTCCGCTCGCAAGGCATTGACGCCGGCAAGCCCCATGCCGAGGAACACCGCATCGTAATTCCTGGTCAGGTCCGACAGCTGGTAATCACGGCCGAGCGCCTTGCCGTTCTGGATGTCGATGCCGCCGATCGACGTGACATAGTCGACTTCAGCCTGGGCGAAATTGTCGACGCTCTTATAGGCGGCGATACCGTACTCATTGAGGCCGCCGGGCTTTGGCCGAGCTTCCAGGATGGTCACGTCGTGGCCGTAGCGGGAGAGCCGATGCGCGGCCGCAAGCCCGGCCGGTCCGGCGCCGACCACGGCGACCGTCTTGCCGGTCGGTTCGGGGCGCTCGTAGAACTGCTTGTTTTCGGCCATGGCGACATCGGTGGCGTAGCGCTGAAGGCGACCGATCTGCACCGGCTTGCCTTCGGCCACCTCCCGCACGCAGACTTCTTCGCATAGCGTCTCGGTCGGGCAGACGCGGGCGCACATGCCGCCCAAAATGTTCTGGTCAAAAATAGTCTTGGCTGAGCCGATGGGATTGCCCGTCGAAATCTGGCGGATGAACAGCGGGATGTCGATCGAGGTCGGACACGCATTCATGCACGGCGCGTCATAGCAGAAATAGCAGCGGTCGGACTCGACCAGCGCCTCGTGATGATCGAGCGGCGGGTGCAGGTCGGCAAAATTATCGGCATATTGTCCCGGCGAAAGCCGCCCGCCGGCAATGCCTTGCTTGAACTGGCCTTCTGGCATCGTCAGTTCCCCATGTTCTTGTTTTGGAGAAGGCTAGCACGTTTTATTTTTTTATCAATTGGTCAATTTTCTGTGCAAACTGCTGAAAAGCCACGAATAAACATGACAAGTGTACTCATGTTACCAAAGCCGCCGACAGGGAAGCTTGGCCATAGCGGCACTGCCGTTGCTGGACTGAGTGGTCAGCCTGGTAAGCTTAGCGTTGGTTTTGATCACCGAAGGCAAAGGGCCCTGAAGTCTTCGTCCGTCAGCTGCGTCCAGCTGCCATCGGGGCCGGGATCGGCCTCCTCCCGATGGCACAGCGCGACAAGTTCGGAAGTGAGCGACATCCGGCGCATGGATCAACAACCCCTCGTTGACTGCGAGCAAAGTCGAAAACCGCAGGGCGCGCAACCCGGTAACATTTCCAATTTGCCGTCATCTTTTTGGTTGGCTGTCGGATTTTCGTCGTGAAGATCGTCCTAGAATGGATCGCGCATGATCGATTGTACAAACCGCAAGGAGTACGACAATGCCACAGTCCCCCATCCCCTTCTTCTGGTACGAGCTGATGACCACCGATCTCGACGCCGCCGAGGCGTTTTACACCTCAGTGGTGGGCTGGAGGGGGCAGCCTTTCGAAGGGGCCCAGGGCATGCCGCGCTATATCGTCATGAATGTCGGCGAGCGCGGCGTCGGCGGGATGATGACGCTGCCCGATGACGCGCGCAAGATGGGCATGCCGCCGGCCTGGGTCGGTTATATCCTCACCGGGGACGTCAATGCCGCAACGGCCTCCCTCAAGAAGGCTGGTGGCGCCGTTCACCGCGAGCCCGACGACATTCCTGGCGTCGGCCGCTTCGCCGTCGTTGCAGACCCGCAAGGTGCGATGTTCAACTTCCTGCAGCCCAGCGGCCCCGACCAGCCGCCGCTACCGTTGGCGACCCCCGGCAACATCGGCTGGCATGAGCTCTACACGTCAGACTGGAAGGCGGCGTTCGATTTCTATTCCAGCCAGTTCGGCTGGGAGAAGGGCGACGCCATGGATATGGGTCCGATGGGCGTCTACCAGCTTTTCGCCTTCGGCGGCGAGCCCGTTGGCGGCATGATGAACAAGCCCGAGCAGATCCCGGCGCCGGTCTGGCAGTTCTATTTCAACGTGCCCGGCATCGACGCGGCAGCCAAGCGCGTCACCGACAATGGCGGCAAGATCCTGATGGGTCCGATGGAGGTCCCCGGCGGCAGCTGGATCGTACAGTGCACGGATCCGCAAGGCGCCCATTTCGCGCTAATGGCACCGACGCGGTAACAGGCCGCGCCAATTGCGGGGCCGCCATCGTGCGGCCCCAAGGCTGCAGCACGCCTCACGACTCACTCACCGACAGTTGAATGAAGGCCGGACTATGTGAATGGTCCGGCCTTTGGCGATGACCTATGGCCGGGCTAGGTGAAAATGGAGTCGTAGATGAAGCTTTTCGAAGGCCTCGCCGGATATCAACCGTTCGCCCTTGCCACCTTGCGCATCATGACGGCGCTGCAGTTCATTGAGCACGGCACCCAGAAACTGTTCAATTTCCCCGTCGGCGACCATGCCGGCACCATGAGCGGGCTATCGCTGACCGCGGCCATCCTGGAATTCGGAGGCGGCATCCTGCTGGTATTGGGGCTTTTCACCAGGCCGGTGGCATTCCTTCTCAGCGGCGAGATGGCGATCGCCTATTTCATGGCGCACATGCCGCAGAGCTTCTTCCCGGTCAACAATGGCGGCGATGCCGCGATCTCCTTCTGCTTCATCTTCTTCTATCTGGTATTCGCCGGCCCCGGCGCCCTGGCACTGGACAACCGCAAAACATCGTAGCCGGGCGGATCAGCGCGCGCTCAGGCCGACTTGCGCGCAATCAGGCCCGCGAAGGCGATGAACCCGAAGAACTCTCCGGCTTCGACACGCCGGCGCGCCTCGTGCTTCAGCCCGTCGCCAAGCGCCTTGTCGAGTCGCTTCCAGCCGGCCAGAATATCGGCGCCGCGATCGACCAGAGTCAGCATGTAGTCGGGCGCGGCAATTTGGGCGTAGCCGTAGCTGTCGAATTTTTCGACGACAAAGCCCGCCGATTTCGCCAGCAGCGGCAGCCGGCGCGTCAGCCAGCGGTCATTCACCAGCGCCGCCATTGCGGCATCCACGCAATCCTGCAGCGGATCATGATCGCCGATGGCGACCGTCGTCGTCGCGTAATCGCCGTCGAAGATCGCCAGGCAGCCGCCTGGGCGAAGCACGCGCAACGATTCCGTCAGGGCCTTTTCGGGACCGGGCACATGGGTCAGGCAGGTATGGAAGATGACCACATCGAACGAGTTGTCCTCGTGCGGCAGCGACCTGGCATCCCCTTCGACGAAGTTCAGGTTGGGGATATCCGCGGCAAGCTCGCGCGCCTTCGCCAGAAATATCGGCGACGGATCGAGCCCAACAACCTCGTTCACCCCCGGCCAGCGCGCAAGCTCGCGACTGATCGGTCCCGAGCCGCAGCCGCCTTCGAGGACGCGTGCCCTTTCCGGAAAATCGATCGAGGAGAAAAACGAGTGGCGGATTGCCTTCTGGCGCGGGTCTGCGGCCCGCAACTCCATCGCGTTGATAAGAACCGCGACAACAGCCGGATCAGCGGTTGTGATCTGCGCATACACATCGGGCATGGTGGACCTCCGAAGCAATTGCCCAGCCTTCCGCCGCAGCTCGACAATAAAACCAAAGGTCACCGCGCGAAAGAATTTTCACTATCGCGAAATCGTCCTCCCCCTTTCATCGTGCCACCGGCACGGCGACTTCGCCATGCCACTCGGTTCCTCAACCGCGCATCCGCTCGAAATTGGCGTCGAACAGCGGTGTCTGCTGCATACGTGCGGCGTAACGCTTGCCCAATAGCTCGATCTCGAAACCGTTGGCCTCATCGGCGATCTCTTTCGGCACGTAACCGATGGCGACGGACTTTTTTGAATGATGCGCGTAGCCACCCGACGTGACCCAGCCGCGCACGGCACCGCCATACCAGATTGGCTCGTCGCCGATGACGTCGGCATCGGCAGCATCGACGACAAAGGCCCGCAACCGCAGTCTGCCGCCTTGCTTGCGCTCTGCCAGTGCTGCCTGCTTGCCGATGAAATCGGCCTCTTTGCCATAGGCGACGAAGCGGTCGAGGCCGGCCTCCAGCGGCCCATAGATCGGCCGGTATTCGCGCGCCCATGAGCCGTAATTCTTCTCGAGCCGCAGCGCATTGAGCGCGCGCGAGCCGAACAGGCCGATGCCGAATTCCTCGCCCGCCGCCATCAGCGCCTGATAGGCGGCACGCTGATATTCCGGCGCCACCCAGATTTCGTAGCCGAGGTCGCCGGTGTAGCTGACGCGCCCGACCAGGCACGGTGCCATGCCGATATCCATCCTGCTGATGGCCATGAACGGAAAGGCCGTATTCGACACGTCAGATCGTGTGACCTTTTCAAGAAGGTTCCGCGCGCTCGGCCCGGCGATCGACAGGCCGGTGAGTTTTGCTCCCAGCGCCTCGACGTTAACAGAGCCGTCCTTCGGCAGATGCGCTTCGAACCAGCGCATGTGGTACTGCTCGGCGACACCGCTGCCGGCCAGGAACCAATCCTTGCTTGCAGAATTTGGACCGCCGAGATTGGCCAGCGTGAAATCGCCGATCAACCTGCCGTCTTCCTTCAGCATCGGCGCCAGCGTCATGCGGCCGGGCCTTGGCAATTTGCACGCGAGCATACTGTCGAGCCAGGTTGCTGCGCCCTCGCCGGTCACTCTGTATTTGGCGAATGACGAGATTTCCGACAGACCAACGCGTTGCCGAACCGTCTCCACTTCTTTCGCGACATGCTCGAAGTCGCTCGAGCGGCGCCAGGAGAATTCGTCCTTGACCCCTTCGGGCGCATACCATAGCGGCACTTCCAGCCCATAGGCGACGCCCCATTGCGCGCCCTCGGCCGACAACAGATCATAGACCGGCGTCGTCTTGAGCGGTCGCCCAGCCGGCAGTTCCTCGTTCGGGAAGCGGATCGAAAACCGCCGCGAATAATTCTCGCGCACCTTGGCGTTGGTATAGGCCATCGTGGCCCAGTCACCGTAGCGCGACACATCCATCGCCCAGATGTCGGCGCCGGGATCGCCCTCGATCATCCAGTTCGACAGCGCCAGGCCGACGCCGCCGCCCTGCGAGAACCCCGCCATGACACCACAGGCCACCCAGAACCCCGGCAGGCCGCGCACCGGCCCGACCAGCGGATTGCCGTCCGGCGCGAAGGTGAAGGGTCCGTTGATGATCTGCTTGATGCCGGTGTTCTGGAACGCCGGGAAATGCCGGAAGCCAACCTCCAGCGACGGTGCGATGCGGTCGATATCGGGCTCCAGCAGTTCGTGGCCGAAATTCCATAGCGTCTGGAATTCGGACCATGGCTTGTTGGCCTTTTCATAAGTGCCCATCAGCATGCCGCCGCGTTCCTGGCGCAGATAGAGCTCGCCGTCGAAGTCGACCGCATGGATGATCTCCGTGCCGGTCTTCTGGTTCCAGGCGGCGACCTCCGGCATGTCCTCGGTGATCAGGTACATGTGCTCCATCGCCAGCACCGGCAGCTCCAGCCCGACCATGCGGCCGACCTCACGCGCCCACAGGCCGCCGGCATTGACGACATGTTCGGCCACAACCTCGCCCTTGTTGGTGATGACGCGCCACAACCCGTCGGCGCGCCGCACAATGTCCTCGACCTTGGTGAAACGCTCGACCTCGGCACCAAGCTTCCTCGCCGCCTTGGCGTAGGCGTGGGTAACGCCGGACGGGTCGAGATGACCGTCCTCCTTGTTGCGCACGGCACCGACGAACTGCTTGGGATCGAGCAACGGCATCAGCTCGGCCGCCTCATCAGGCGATATCTCCTCGAGCTCGATGCCGAGATAGCGGCCCTTGGCGACGACGCCGCGCAGCCAGTCGAGCCGCGCCTCCGTCGCTGCCAGCAAGACGCCGCCAGTCAAATGCACGCCGGTCGCCTGGCCGGACAGTTCCTCTATCTCCTTGTAGAGCGAGATTGTGTATTTCTGCAGCTTGGCGACATTGGGATCGCCATTGATCGTGTGCATGCCGCCGGCGGCGTGCCAGGTCGAGCCGGAGGTTAATTCATCGCGCTCCAGAAGCACGATGTCTGTCCAGCCGTGCCGGGCCAGATGGAACAGCACGGAGCACCCGACAACGCCACCGCCGATAACAACGACCTTTGCATGCGATTTCATGGGATTCTCGTCGTTTCAAAGAGTTGGATGGGTTTCATGATTCTGGAGGAGAAGAGAATGAAGCCGAACAAGACGAGCGGCGCTTAAGGCTCGCCCGCCCCGATCGCTTCCTTGCGCTTGGCCACGCACGCCTCAAGCGCCTCGCGTCTGGAGATTTCCATCACCGGCTCGACATAGTCCTCCAGCGCCTTCTTCCACAGCCTCGTCGCTCGCGCCGTGGCGTCTAGCCCACCAGCTTCCTGCCAAGCCTCGAAATTCTGCCAGTTGGACAGCATCGGCTGGTAGAAGGCCGTGGCGTAGCGCTCCAGCGTGTGCGGCTCGCCGAAGAAGTGGCCGCCGGTCGGAACCGCACCCAGAGCCTCGACGGCAAGCTCGGCCTCGTTGACCTCGATCGGGCGCAAAAACTCCATCATGTGCTGGATCATCTCGACGTCGATGATGAACTTTTCGAACGACGCTGTCAGTCCGCCCTCTTGCCAGCCGGCGGCATGGTAGACGAGGTTGCCATGGCCGAGCACCGCGCCCCACAGCGCCATCAGCGTCTCATAGGCGCCTTGCGCGTCGGCGGCATTGGAAGCCGAGCCCGGCGTTGTGCGATAAGGCAGGTTGTAACGCCGCGCCAACTGTCCGGACGCGATATTCGCCTTGGTATTTTCAGGCGTGCCGAACGCCGGCGCTCCCGATTTCATATCGACATTGGAGGTGAAGGCGCCATACATCACCGGCGCGCCGGGGCGGACGAGCTGCGTCAGCACCACGCCGAACAGCGCCTCGGCATTCTGCTGGGCGAGCGCGCCGGCAAGCGTCACCGGGCTCATCGCTCCCATCAGCGTGAATGGCGTTACCGCCACCGACTGGCCGAACTCGGCCATCGTCATCAGCCCCTCGGCCATCATCTCGTCGAAGCGGCGCGGCGAATTGACCGAAATGATCGTGGTGACGCCGGGATCGTGGCGCATCTCATCAAGCGTCAGTCCGCGCGCGATTGCCATCATTTCGATGCCGTCGAGCGCCCTGCCGCGGCCGATGGCCGAGACGTGAAAGCTTTTGTCGGTCAGTGTCAGATTGGCGAAATAGGTGTCGAGATGACGGGAATTCGCCGGCAATTCTACCGGCGCGCAGACCTGGTTGCCTAGCATGTGGATGCAGTTGAAATGCTGCGCCAGCCGGACGAGATCGGAATAATCGCGCAAATTGCCGGCACGGCGGCCGCGCTCCATGTCGTGCACATTCGGCGGCCCGGCGACGAGCGTGAAGTTGATGGTATTGCCGCCGAGGTGGACGGCATGGGCGGGATTGCGCGGCGTCAGCGTATAACTGGACTGCGTCGTCTTCAGCGCTTCCTCGATCATGCCGCGATCGATGCGGACGTTCATCGTGGCATGATCGACCTTGGCTCCGGCCTTCTCGAACAGGGACAGCGCCCGCGGGCTCATCACCTCGATGCCGAAATTCTCCAGGATATGCATTGACGCCTGGTGGATCGCCTCGATCTGGTCGGCCGAGAGCATCGCCATCGGCGGATAAGGATTTGTCACCCGCCTGAGCGGCAGTTGCGGGATGGCGGTCGGTCCCCTGTTGCTGGTTCGCTCGGCGCCGCGCTTGCGTCTTGGTTCGCTCATGCCGCGCATCAAAGCGCCGGCACGAGGATCGAGCTGTCAAGAATCCGCCACCTGCGGGCGTGATTTTAGCCAAGGCGCCATTGCGGGAATTTCACATCGGTAAAAGCGACAACAAACGTCGGAATGTTTATACCTGCTCAGTGTCGGCCAAGCGGCCGATGAGCCGTTAAGGAAGACAGCAAGATTCCTTTTATGTTTTCGGCCTAATGCTCTTCCGATGCGTAGGTCGAGTTTTAGTAAAATTATAGCGATTGCCGCGCCGCTGGCGCTTTCGGCCTGCGCGACGCCACCGAACCATATCAACGATGTGTGCGCCGTTTTCGACCAGAATGACGGCTGGTTCGACAATTGGCAGGCGGCGGCACAACGAACCGAGCAGAAATACGGTGTGCCGGTTCCCGTGCTGATGGCGACGGTGCGCAAGGAATCCGGCTTCAAGAGCAACGCAAGGCCGCCGCGCACCAAGCTGCTGGGCTTCATTCCCTGGAAACATATCTCCAGCGCCACCGGCTTCTCGCAGGCGCTCGACGGCACCTGGGCGCAATACCAGAACGAGACCGGAAGCTGGGCGGCGCGCCGCACCAGGTTTGCCGATGCCGTCGATTTCGTCGGCTGGTATCATTCCAAGACCGCCGACACGCTCGGCGTCGCCCGCAACGACACCTACAATCTGTATCTCGCCTACTATCTCGGCTGGAATGCCTACAAGCGCGGCAGTCGCGGCGACGCCGACGTGCAGCGCTATGCGCATGCCACCGAACAGATGGCGCAGGACTACGCCGCGCAGCTACGGCAATGCGCGCCCTAGCCTATTAACGGCTCTCAGCCGCCCTTGGGTTTGCGCGGCTTGCGCGTGGCGTCCTCGGCCTGTCGGCCGTCGCCGACAGTCGGCGGCATGATTGGTGCCACCGCGCTGTCGGCAGAGCTTGAGGTGCCGGTCTCTGAAACCTCGTCGCGAACCTCGTGACGGCGGGCTTTGGCGACCGCTTCGGCATTCTCCACTGCCTGGCCCTCGGCATCGGCTTCAACGCTGCCAGTCTTTCCATGCGGGCGCTTGGGCGGATCTCCGGCAAAGCCCGGGCCAACACCGTGGTTTGCATCATCCGGCACGCCCTCATTTGCGGCGTGCTCCTTGTCGAATTTGATCACCGGCTCCATTTTCGCCAGCACGTCGTCGGACAGCCAGCACAGGCTCATATGGCCGTCGCCGAGATTTTTGACTGGCGGCACCATGGTTTCGCAAAGGTTGTCCGGCACCAGTTTCTTGTAGCCGCAGCGCGTCTGGAACGGACAGCCGGACGGCGGGTTCATCGCCGAAGGGATGTCGCCCTCCAGCACGATGTGCTTCTTGACCACGCTTGTGTCGGCGATCGGGATCGCCGACAGCAATGCCTCGGTATAGGGGTGATAGGGCGGCGCGAATATCTGGTCGGTCGTGCCTTGCTCAACGATATAGCCGAGATACATGACGACGACGCGGTCGGCGATGTAGCGCACCACCGACAGATCGTGGCTGATGAACAGCATCGTCGTCTTGTTCTTGCGCTGGATGTCCATCAAGAGCTCGGTCACCGCGGCCTGGACCGACACATCCAGTGCCGAGACCGGCTCGTCGGCCACCACCACCTTGGCGTCGCCGGCAAAGGCACGGGCAACGCCGATGCGCTGTTTCTGGCCGCCTGAAAGCTGGCGCGGCTTGCGCGACTCGAACGCCCTCGGCAGCTTCACCAGGTCGAGCAATTCCAGCATTCGCTTGCGGCGGTCGGCCACCGTGTCGCCGACGTTGAACTTTTCCAGCGTACGGATGATCTGCGAACCGACCGAATGGCTGGGATTGAGCGTGTCGAACGGATTTTGGAACACCATCTGGATCGACGACACCGTGTCGACGCTGCGCTTCTCGATCCCGGTCGACTGGATCTCCTTATTGCCGAGCTTGACGCGGCCGGAGCTTGCCGTTTCGAGGCCGAGCAGCACCTTGGCCAGGGTCGATTTTCCGCAGCCGGATTCGCCGACGATCGCGACGGTCTCGGATTCGCGCGCCATGAACGAGATCGTCTCGTTGGCCTTGACGACACGGCCCTCGCTCGAGCCGAACACTTCGCTGCCGCCGACCTTGTAGTACTTCCGGAGGTCTTCGATCTGGAGCACCGGCGCACCGGGCACCACCCGCTCGTTGACCTTCTTGGCGCCGGGTGGCAGCGCCTCCCAGTCGATCTCGTTGAAGCGCACACAGCGCGAGAAATGCCCGTCATGGCCTTCGACCGCGATCATCGGAATTTCGGCGGCGTTGCAGACGCCCTCGACGAAATGGTGGCAGCGCGGGCCGAAATTGCAGCCCTTCGGCCGCTCGTGCGGTAGCGGCAACTGCCCCGGGATGGATATCAGCGGCCGCGAATTCTTGTCGGCGCCCGGCAACGGGATCGAGCGGAACAGGCCTTGCGTGTAAGGATGGCGCATCCGGTCGAAGACGTCCTTGATCTTGCCGGTCTCCACCGCTTCGCCCGAATACATCACCGTGATGCGGTCGCAGGTCTCCAGGATCAGGCCGAGGTTGTGCGACACGAAGATCATCGAGGTGCCGAACTTCTCGCCCAGCCCCTTGACCAGGTCGACGATGCCGGCCTCCACCGTCACGTCGAGCGCTGTCGTCGGCTCGTCGAGCAGAAGCAGCGCCGGCTTCGACAGCAGCGCCATGGCAATGACGATGCGCTGCTGCTGACCGCCGGAAAGCTGGTGCGGGTAGGAACGCATCATGCGCTCGGGATCCGGCAGCTTCACCGCGCGCACCATTTCCAAGGCGCGTTTGTAAGCTTCGTCCTTCGACACCTTGTCGTGGATCAGTGGCACTTCCATCAGCTGCTGGCCGACCTTCATCGCCGGGTTAAGACTGGCCATCGGCTCCTGGTAGATCATCGCGATCTTGTTGCCGCGGATAGCTCGCAGTTCCTCGTCGGACAGTTCTCCCATGTCCTTGCCCTGGAATTTGATCTTTCCGCCGACGATCTTTCCGATGTTGGAGAGGTCGCGCATGATGCCCAGCGACACGGTCGACTTGCCGCAGCCGGATTCGCCGACAATACCCATCGCCTCGCCAGGCATGACCGTGCAGGAAAAATCCATGACCGCCGGGATTTCGCCCTTGCGGGTGAAGAAGGAGATCGACAGGTTCTCGATCTCGATGATCGGCCCATTGGTCGGCTTGGCGGGATTTCGAACTGCCTCGTTCATGGGTCGCTCCAATCCTTGTTCTTCAGGCATGTCGGGCCGAACCCGGCATCGATCTTCCCGGCATCAATCTTTCATAGACTGTTCGCGCAACGAATCCGCCAGGAGGTTGAGGCCGAGCACGAACGACATCAATGCGATCGTCGGCGGCAGCGCCGGGTGGATGAAGGAGCGCAGCAGCCGGCTGGCATCCTTGATCGCCGTGCCCCAGTCCGGGCTTTCCGGCGCCAGTCCCAGCCCGAAATAGCCGAGCGTGCCGAGCAGGATCGTGGTGTAGCCGATGCGCAGGCAGGCGTCGACGATCAGCGGCCCGCGCGCATTGGGCAATATCTCCCACAGCATGATGTACCAGGGCGATTCACCGCGCGTTTGTGCCGCCGCAACATAGTCGCGCGTTTTGATGTCCATGACCAGGCCGCGCACGATGCGGAACACGCCGGGGCTGGAGGCGAACACCACCGCCACGAAGATGTTGAGCTGGTTGGGATCGATGTGGATGATCTTGAACGGATCGGCATCGAAGACAAGGCCCGCATAGATCCAGCCGCCAAGTACCAATGTCAGGCCAAGCAGGATATAGAGGCGGTCGGGGCGGTTCTTGTAGCGCGTCCAGAACAGCACACTGAAGAAGATGATCGGAAACAGGAAGAACAGCCCTGCCATCGCGTAGGGGATCGGCGTGTCCATGATGCCCGGCGTCACCAGCAGGTAGAACAGGAGGATCACCGGGAAGGCCAGCACAAGGTTGGCGAGGAAGGACAGCACCGTATCGATCTTGCCGCCATAATAGCCGGCCGGCAGGCCGAGCGTAATGCCGACCATCAGCGCAAAACCGGTCGCCGCCGGCGCGATGATCAGCACGATCTGGCTGCCATAGACCATGCGGGAGAACACGTCGCGGGCGAGCTTGTCGCCCCCGAAATAGTATACAAGTTTCGACCCCGGCTCGATTGCGCCCGGCAGCGCGTCCTTCATGATCGGCACTTGGGCGAGCGGATCGAAGGGCGAGATGGTCGACGCGAAGATCGCCGTAAACAGCCAGAACAGGCAGATGCCGACGCCGACGATGCCGACGCCGCTGTCGAAAAGCTGGCCGTAAAGGCCTAGCTTCTTCTTGTAGCCGAAGCTCGCCCCCATCACCAGGGCGAGAGCGATCCAGACCGGCCAGAAGCGGGTAAGCACGCCGAGTACGACGTTGAAGGCGCTGAGATATTCGACCTGCATCCGCCGGTCTCCTATTGAACTCTGATGCGCGGATTGAGGAACGCGTAGCCGACATCGGAGATGAGCTGTGTGATCAGGACGATAAACACCGAGACCAGCGAGCAGCCGAGCAGAAGATCGATGTCGTTGTTGCCGGCGGCCTCGACCAGGGTGTAGCCGAACCCCTGGTAGCGGAACATCACCTCGACGATGACGACGCCGGTGAGCAGCCAGGGGAACTGAAGCATGATGACCGTGAATGGCGCGATCAGCGCGTTGCGCAGAGCGTGCTTTATCACCACGCTGCCGAAGGAGAGGCCCTTCAGCCGGGCGGTTCGGATATATTGCTGTGTCATCACCTCCACCATCGAGGCGCGGGTCATGCGAGCGATGTAGCCGATGCCGTATATCGCCAGCGTCATCACCGGTAAGGTGAAATTATAGAAGGTGATGCCCTGGCTGGCCGAGGCCGCCGAACCGTTCAGCACGCCGAGCCAGGAGGCAAAGATCACGGTGAAGATGACGCCCGAAACATATTCGGGCGTCGCCGTCGAGGCGATCGAAGCCACCGACAATGTGCGGTCGGTGCGTGAACCCTCGCGCATGCCGGCGAGAATACCGATCAAAAGCGAGATCGGCACCATTACGGCCAGCACGCAGAGCATCAGGATGCCGGTGGCGCTGAGCGCCGGAAAGAGTTTCGAAGCGACCGTCGTCTTGAACTTGGTCGAGCAACCGAAATCGCCTTGCAGGATGCCGGAGAATGTCGGCACGACCGGATCGTTGCAGAAGGAGAAACGCTGTGCGGGCTTGCCGGTCGCCGGGTCGGTCACCGGCTGCTTGGGCATGATGCCCAGCCATTGGCCGTAGCGGATAAAGAAATTCTGCCGATAGCCATGGTTGACCAGCCAAGCCTCAAGCTGCTCGGCGGATGTGTGCATTTCGGTCTGGCTGATCGCGAGCTTCTTCAGATTAGGCCCGAGATTGACCAGGAAGAAGACGATCATCGTCAGGCACAGCATCGTCACTGCCATGGTGCCGAGACGCCTGATAACGAAAGAAAGCATGGCGGTCCCCTGCCGGTCGGGTTGGGGGGTGGAACCGGTTTGCAAGCCGTGCGCTGCCGCCAGCGGCAGAACAAGCCTTCAGACCAGTCCCAGATGCAATACCCTTTTTATTGCAGACCCAGGCCGAAGAGTCCGCAACTTTTTGCTGCGCCGACTTCCGGTCCAGGACCATGCAAAGAGCGAGGGAAAGGGGCGAGACGCCCCTTTCCGGATCGTCCGGTCAGGCCTGGTCGAGCCAGACCTTGCCGTAGTCGCGCTCGAAGGTCGGGTGCATCTTATAGTTCTGCACCGCCTTGACCGAATGGCTGTAGAGCTTGCGCCAATAAGGCTGGATGATAATGCCGGAATCCTGCAGGATCTGCTCGATATCCTTCATCATTTCCTTGCGCTTGGCGGCGTCGGCAACTGCCAGCGCAGCGTTGAGCTTGGCATCCCACTCCGGATTCGACCAGGCCGTCTCGTTCCAGGCCTCACCTGTGCGATAGCCGATCGCCAGAACCTGGACGCCGAGCGGCCGCATGTTCCAGTTGGTCATCGACAGCGGATACTTCGTCCAGTCGTTCCAGAAGGTCGAACCCGGCAGCACCGTACGCTTGACCTTGATGCCGGCGTCGCGCATCTGCGCGGCGATCGCATCGCCTGTGTTCTTGTGCCAGTCTTCGTCGACCGTGATCAGTTCGTGCTCGAAATCGGCCTGGCCGGCTTCGGCCATCAGCGCCTTTGCCTTGGCCGGGTCGCGAGCAATCTTCGGCAATTCATAGTATTCCGGATGGATCGGGGCGACATGGTGGTTTTCGGCAACCGTGCCGGCATTGCCGTAGCCGAGCTGGAGGACGACATTGTTGTCGACCGCGAGCTGCAGGGCGTTGCGAACCTTCTGGTCGCCGTAAGGCTTGTTGGTGACGTTGGTGCGGCAGACGATCGTCGACGCGGTGACGACCTCCGACTTCGCCAAGTCCATGCCGTCGAGAATGGACACATAGTCGGCCGAGGTTTCGAAGTTGGTGTGCACTTCGCCTGCCTCGAAGGCGCTGACCATGGCCGCCGGATCGGTGCCGTAGTCGATGAACTCGATGCCGTCGAGGAAGACCTCGCCGTCCCACCACTTGTTATCTTCACGACGCTTGTAGACCACCTTCTGGCCGACATCGTAGGAGACCAGCTCGAACGGCCCAGTGCCGATCGGGCAGGACTTGAAGTCGCCGCCTTTTTCGTCGAACGTCTTGTGGACGATGAGGCCGGGATAGTCGCACACGTTGGGAATGAGGGCGATATCCGGCTTGCTGAGCGTCAGCTTGATCGTGTGGTCATCGACCTTGGTCACCGCGCTCTCATCCAGCTTGTCGTCCTTGACCAGCGAACCGAGGCGACCTGGCATGGAATTGCCTTCGGCCTTCTTGTCGGCCCAACGCTTGAGGTTGAAGATGACGTCGTCTGCGGTGAACGGATCGCCGTTGTTCCAGGTGACGCCTTTGCGCACATGCAGCGTGTATTCGGTGGCGTCGTCATTCACGTCCCAGCTCTCCAGCAGATAGGGGCGGAACGTGTATTCGGTGGTGTATTTGACCAGCGGCTCGAGCGCCTGGCGCTCGGCATTGGCGATTTCCGACCAGTCGGACTTGCGCGGATCCTTCGGATCCTTGATCCATTGCGCGACCTTCAGTATGCCGCCTTTCTTGCCCTTCACCTCTTCCGCCTTGGCCGGCGTCGGGTCTGCAAGGCCAAGCATGCCATAGGCCATCGCCGTCGACGCGCCGAAGACGCTGGCGAGAGCCAGAAATTCGCGACGATCCATCTTGCCTGCCTTGGCGTCTTCGGCCATGGCCAGGACGTGATCGGGAACGCGGTCGCCGTTACTCTTGTAGATCGTCATGACTTACTCCCATTGTTGGCTTTCTGCCTTTTAACATTCCGCATCCTCGCCATGATGTCAAAGACGGCAGGGATTGGGAACATGCCAAGGAATGTGCAACTTTGAAAGCAGGGCGGTTCGCGCGATAACGACAGTCTTGGCGCAAATTTGCTACTGCGCCAGGGATTTCGTCCGAAATCCCCACAGGCAATTAAACTGGGACATTCGCCGCTGCGCCACTCGTTCTCAGGCAACCAGTTGTTCTGCGCGAACGGCCGGTTTCAATATTCCCGTTCGTAGAAAACACCGCCTTTGGCTTCGCCGGCGTCGGTTGCCTCGCCACGCAGCTTGACGCCGCGCCCAACGTCGAGATCGACGGTTGCCTTGCCCGAGCCCGGCCTGTCGCCCTTCTGGATCGTCACATAGGTACGGTCGTTGAGATACTTGCCCGCCGAGACGGCGGTGCCACCCTGTTCATCGGTGATTACGTCGAGATCGTCGACGCCGATTGCGCTGCGCAGGTTCTGCAGCAGGGAGGTCGAGCCGCCGACGCCGGCCAATTGTCCGGCAGCTTCGGCAAGCTGCGCGATCTGCAGCGGCGACAGGTTCGACATCGAACGGCCGAAGATCAGCTGCGCCAGCACCTCATCCTCCGGCAACGCGGGTACCGAGGAGAAGGTGAATTTCGGGTTGTTCGCCTCGCCCGACACCACGATGGTCACGGTGGCGCTGGTCGTCTTCGATTGCGCCGTGAGATTGAGGTAGGGCACCAGAGAGCCGGAAAAGCCGACGGTGCCTTCCGTGAAAGTCAGCCGCTTGGCAAGGATCGTCAACCGTCCGCGCCGCAAGGTGAAGGTGCCGACCGCCTGGGGTGACGATGCCGGACCGGTCAGCCGCAGCGAACCGCCGAGCTCGGCGTCGACGCCCCTGCCCTGGATGAAGATCTGGCTCGGTGCATTGACCGTGACGTCGAGGTTGAGGCCGCTGCCGCCAGCATCGCTGCTTGCGGCGGCCGGACGCAACGCCTTGTCCTGCGCACGCACGGCTGCCGGCGCATTCTTGTGCTTGACGTTGAGCTCAGCCAGCGAACCGGGCAGCTTTTCGGGTACGGTGATGACCGTCTTGGCCAGGTTGACGGTACCGGAAATCACCGGCGCGGAGGTGAGCGGTCCCTTGACGGTCAGGTCGCCGCCAAGATTGGCGGTGACCACCTTGCCGTCGGTATAGCGGCCGTTGACGAGCTTGATCGACAGATCGGCCGGAAAACCCTTGGCCGGATCGAGGCCGACGGTGCCGCTGGCCGAAAGGCTGCCGCGCGTCGATAGCGTGCCGGTCAGGCGATTGATCCTGGCCACGCTGTTGCCGATGGCGACATCGGCGGTGATGTCGTTGATCGCAAGCCCCGAGCGCGCGTCGAGCAGGCGGGCGCCTGACGTGCGGACCGTGCCTGAGATCACCGGCGACGTCGCCGGGCCGCGCACCTGCAAATCGACATCGGCCGTGCCGCTCAAGGACAGGCCTTGCGCGGCGAGTGTCCTGGTGAGGAAGGCGAACGGCACCTTGCCGGAAAACTTGAGATCAAGGGTGGGCGCGCCTGATGTCGTCATCGTGCCGCCGCCCTTGAGGCCGAGCCCGGCGGCATCGCTCATGTTGGCGTCGAAGGTCAGTCTGTTGCCCGAATACGTACCGGAGGATGAAACGCCCATGCCGCCGAAACCTGCACCGCGGGTCTGCGACGTCTGAACGCCTGCGGCGTCGATCTTGAAGGCAACGGCCGGATTGGCCGGCGCGCCCGTCACCTTCACCGTGCCCGAAATGGAGCCGGCGGCATCGAGGCCCGGCGAAAAACTGTTGGCTATCGAGATCGGTACGCGCGCCAGCGCCGCGTTGAGGTCGAGCGCCTGCCCAGCCTTGCCGGTGACCGTCGCCGTTCCGCCGCCGAGGTTGAGCACCAGCCTGTCGAGGCTGGTCACTCCATTGGCGATGTTGATGGTCGAGGCCTGGGCGATAGCCGCTTTGATGCCGCGAATGGTCGCCTCGCCGGAGGCAAGTTCGACCGTCGTCGTGCCCTTGACCGCCCTGACCCGGCCGGCGGCCTTCAGCGGAATATCCTCGACGGTGGCGCCACCTGAAAAGCCGGTCCATTCGCCGTCGCGCTTGAGATCGACGTTGACGCCCCCAATAGCCGTGCCGCCGGAAGTTACGCTGTCGGCACGGATTTTGCCCGAGATCACCGGTGCCGCCAGATAGTTGGCGATCAGCGCATCGATGCTCACGGCCTTGGCCGAGACATCGCCGCGCGAGATCGAGGCCGTCGTCGCCTTGACGGCGACTTGCGGCACGGTACCCGCCTTGGAGAAGGCAATCGTGCCGCGCACATCGCCATCGGCCTTTTCCAGTGCCAGGGCCGCAAGCGGACCGATATCGGGCAGGTCGAGCGCTACCGTGCCTGCCGGGACGAAGGCATCGTCGAGCGCCAGGTCGCCGGAGATACGGTTCTTGCCGAGCGACAGCAAAAGTCCATTGATGGCGCGTTTGCCGTCCGATGTCGCCAGCACGGCGCTGCCCTGCAGCGGTTGGCCGCCGACATTTCCGGTGAGTTGCACATTCGCAGCCGGGTTGGCGGCATCAGCCTTGCCGGTGGCAGTGAGCTTCAGACCGGTGATCTCGCGCGCCGCGACCGAAAGCTTGTCGCTGTTGACAGTCAGCGACAGATCCGGCGCGATGCTGGCGCCTTGCGCATTCAGCGCGAAAGAGATGGCGCCTCCGGCATCCTTGGATAGCAGCGAGACGTCGCCTAGTGCGCCTTTGACGTCGGCGCTCAGCTTGTTATCGGCAAGGCTCGCCTGCCCGTCTGCGGTCAGCGCGCCTGATGACAGCCTGATCGCGTTGGCGGTGACATTGCCGTTGGCATCCCGCTTCAGCGCGGCACTGAATTGCGTTCGCTCGGCGAGCACGCCACGTACCGCCCCCGGCAGCGCCGCCGAGGCGGCGTCCGCCTTGACATTGAGGTCGACGGCGCCGTCGGCCAGCGAGACCCGCCCTTTGAAGCCGCTGTTCAACGCGTCGCTGGTCACCGTGCCGCTATCGATGACGATGGCATCGGCGGCAAGGCTGCCGGCGAGTTTGGCGGTGACCTTGCCGGCGATCAGCGGCGCGATAGTCGGATTGTCGATGCCGATTTTTGCGGCAGTCACGGTGCCGGAGATCGGCCCGCTCCGGGCTTTCACGTCAAAGCGATCGGAGTGCAGCGCAAGCGTGATGCCCTCGATCATAGCTAGATTGGTGGCGGCCGATGGCAGCGTCGCGGAAATGTCGAGCTTCGGCTGGGCGCCCTGCCCGGCCGCCGTTAGCGATATCGCCTGTAGCTCGAGCTTGATCGGGCTCTCCTTGCTGCCAAGCGACAACGGCAGGCTCGGACCGGTAGAGGCCAGGTGGAGCGAAAAATCGCTGGCACCGTTCGGATTGATGGTGCCGGCTGCCTTGCCGGAGATCTTCTCGCCGGCAAGCGTCGCCTGCTCGATGGCCAGGCCGCTGGCCGACGAGAAACGGCCTGCTGCGTCGAGATCCAGCGGCCCGAGCCCAGCCTGCCGGGTCTGGCTGGTTTCGGCGCCGTTGAGCCGGGCGGTGAAGCGAATATCTGGGGCAGTCGACGATCCGGTGACCTGCGCGGTGCCGCTAAGCGCGCCCACGGCATCGAGACCCGGTGAAAAATCATTGGCAAGCGCTGCCGGCACCGCCGACAAGGTGGCAGCGAGATCAAGCGTCTGGCCGGCCGTACCCGACACGGCAACCGAACCACCGCCGACACCGAGCGCCAATTTCTCTATGCTCACCCTGCCATTGGCGATTGTCAGCGCTGATGGCTGCGCGACAGCTGCCTTGATGCCGCGGATGGTCGCCTCGCCCGAGGCAAGCTCGATGCTGGTGGTGCCGTTCGCAACCCTGACCCGCCCGGACGCGCTGGCCGGAATGCCGGCGACCGTGGCGCCGCCGCTAAAGCCGGTCCAGTCGCCATCGCGCTTCAGGTCGACATCGATGCCGCTGATCACCGTGGGTCCGGAGGTGATCGTGTCGGCCTTGATCTTGCCGGCGATTGCCGGTGCTTTGAGATAATTGGCGACCAGCGCGTTGACGGCGATTGTCTTCGCCGCCAGTTCGCCGCGCGAAATCACGGTGCTCGTCGCATCGATCGCGACCGTCGGCGCTCCGTTGTCGTTCGCAAAGCGGATGGTGCCACGCACGTCGCCGGCTACCGACTGGCCTGCGAGTGCGGCCAGCGGAGCAATATCGGCGGCATCGAGGGTCAACGTGCCGAGCGGCAGCAGGTTGCCGTCGAGCCCGAGGTCGCCGGAGACCTTGTTGTCGGCTAACGAGACGGCAAGTCCATTGATGGAGCGCTTGCCGTCGGTTGTGACCAGCGATGCCTCGAGGTCGAGCGGCTGGTCGTCGACCGAGCCGGTCAGCGAGACATCGGCGGCGGGACTGGCGATATCGGCCTTGCCGCTCGCGCTCAGCTTGATCTGCTTCACCGCATGGCCGGACGCCGTCAGGCTGTCGCTGTTGGCCGAAACCGAGAAATCCGGTGCGCTGCGCGCGCCGCTTGCGGTAAGCCCGAAACCGACGGCGCCGCCGACCTTGGCGCCGACCAGCGGCGACAGCACCGACACGTCGCCCAGCGTACCCTTGATATCGGCCCGGATATCGGTGCCTTGCGCACTTGCGGTGCCGCTGGCGCTAAGCGTGCCGGAGGTGAGTTGCAATGCGTTGGCGGCGAACGCACCGTCCGGGTCGCGTGTCGCGGTTGCGGAAAACTGCACGCGCTCGCCGAGAACCGAGCTGATTTGCGGCGGCAGCGCCGTCGAAGCCGCGTCGGCATTCATCTTGAGCGTCATCGACAGATCGGCAAGCGCCACTGTGGCTGTTACGGACGCATTGAGCGCGTCGCTGCGTAGCGTCCCTTCGTCGACGACAATCTGTTCCTTGCTGACGGAGCCGGCGAGACCGGCGCTGACCCTGCCCGTTATCAGCGGCGCCAAAGTCGCGACGTCGGTGTTCAGGCCGGCCGCCGTCAGCTTGATGGTGACCGGCCCGCTACGGCTCTGGATGTCGAAACCATCGGAATGCACTTGCCCGATCAGGTCGTCCACCCGCGTGCCGCCCGCCACCACCGAGACCAGCGACGCGCCGATATCCATCATCGGCGCCTTGCCATCGCCGAAAGCGCGGGCCGTGGCATCCTTGATTGCCACGGTGATCGGTTGCGCCTCGCTGCCGAGGCTGAGCACGATCGGCGGCCCCTTTGCGGCGAGCTTCACCGAAAGGTCGCTGGCGCCGTTCGGATCGACAATGCCGGCGGCGGTCGCGTGCAAGGCGCCGCTGTCGATATTGGCGCGCTCGACATCGACGCCGCCGGCCGCGGTCGCCGTGCCGGCGAGGTCGAAGGTGGTCTTGCCGGCAAACAGCGGTTTCAGGGTTTCGGGCAGGAAGCGCTCGAATTCGCCATCGCCGTTGGCCTCGACATAATGACCCTTGTCGGTGAGCTGATGGCGACCGGTAAGCTGGGTGACGATCCGGCCGTCGACAACGAAGGTCCCGATGCCATTCCAGTTGGCGAGCGGTCCGGTGCCGGAAACGACAATGTTGACCGGCGGCGCGCCCGGCAGGTTGAGCAGGTTGGCGATGATGCCGCCGGCCGGCTCGGATGCCTTAAGGTCGAGGTCGAGCTTGTTGTCGGCCGGCGCGAAATGGGCTTTGGCGTCGACCGTGCCTTGCTTACCGTCGTGGCGAACGATGTTGAGGTTGGTCTCGATCGCCAATGGTGAGGCGTTCGCCTTGAGCGCTCCCTTGGCTGCAAGTTCGGCGACACCGCTGCCGGCCAGAGCCCGCCCGAGCGCGATTTCGGGAAGGTCGAGTTGCCTGACGTCGATGGAAACCGGCAGCGTCGTCGCTCCGCTTTGGCTCGACTGTGTATTGGCCACCGGCAGCCTTGCCAACTCGATACGCTCGGCCCCAATGCGATCGGCGCTGAAGCTCTTCGACAGGAGTGCCAGCGGCGACCAATCGACGGCCACGTTGCGCGCCACCATCCAGGCGCCTTCGCGATCCTCCAGAACGACATGATCGACCCTCAGCGCGCCCGACCAGATACCGTCGATGCCGACGACAGTGACCTTGCGATCACCGGTCGAGGCCATGGTCGAGATGATGCCGGCAAGGTTTTCGCGGCCGCGCTCGGTTTTGGTCAGCACGACGAGCGCCCCCACCGCCGCTGCCACGACGATGAGCAGCGTGTAAAAAAGGATACGGAGGATGCGCCTGAATATTGCCATCAGAATGCCTGGCCGATGCCGGCATAAATGCCGAAATGAGGATCGTCGGGGCCGCGGTTGAGCGGCACCGCCGCGTCGACGCGCAGCGGCCCGAACGCCGTCAGATAGCGCAAGCCTACACCCGCGCCGACCTTCATGTCCGAAAAATCGGGGACCTGCCTGGTCGACACCGTGCCGGCATCGACGAACGGCACGACGCCGATCTTGTCGGTGACGGCGATGCGCATCTCGACCGAGGTCTCAAAGAAGGAAAGCCCGCCGATCGGTTCTCCATTGCTGTCCTTCGGGCCGATGCCTTGATAGGCATAGCCGCGCACCGAACCGCCGCCGCCTGAGTAGAAGCGTCGATCTGCCGGAACATCTTGAAGACTGGCGCCGATGATAGAGCCGATGGCGACACGTTCGGCGAAAACGAATTTCGAGGCCGAATCGAGTGACTGGTAGGCCGACCCCTCGCCCTTCAGCTTGACAAACGCAGCCCCGCTCAAAATGTCGTAGCTCGGCTCGCCATAGGCCAGCACCCTGAAGCCCCGGGTCGGATTGAGCTTGCTGTCGCGATTGTCGTAGACATATTGCAGTGGAATGCTGGCGATCAGATAGGTGTGCTTGCCGAAAGCGTCGTGGATCCTCGAATAATCCAGCGCGACCTGCGCGGAAACCGTCTGCTTCTTGTCGAGTTCGTAGGACAGGCCGGTGCTGCCCTTGACCGAGAAATGGTCGTAGGCGTCGGGGTGTTCCAGCACGGTATTGACGCTGGCAATGAATTTCGACGCCGGCCCGACCACGCCCGGCTTTTCGAACATGACGCCGGCATTGTAATTGAGCTGGGTCAAGTCGTTGCTGCCGATGCCGCTGATCTTGCCGTCGATGCGCAGCTTTTCGGCGCGGCCAAACAGATTGCGATGCCCCCAATAGCCTTCGAGGCCCAGCCCTTCGGTGTTTGAGAAGCTGCCGCCAATGCCGAAATAGCGCGGCTTGCGTTCGCTTACCTGGACACCGATCGGGATGTTGCCCTCGGCGTCGAGTGCGTCGGCTTCCTTCACCGTCACGCTGTTGAAGACATCGAGCCCGAGCAGCCGGTCGCGCGCATCGTCGATCTCATCGGGCGAATATTGGCGGCCGCGCTTCAGGCCGGTCATATATTCGGTGAAGTCGCGGTCGACCTTTTCCGTGCCCTCGACAGTGGTGTCGCCATAGCCGGCGACCGGGCCGGCCGCGACGGCAAGCGTCACATCGAGCGTCGAACCGGCGTGCTCGGCGACGATCTCGCGGCCCGTCACCTTGGCCAGCGGCCTGCCTTCTTGCTTGAGTGCCCGCACGATCGCCGCCTCGGCCTTGAGCACGGCGCCCGAACTGGCGTCACCGCCGGCGATCAGGCCGAAATCGGCACTTGCCAGCCCCGCCGCATCGCCTTCCAGTCTGATGTTGCCAAGCGTGAATTTCGGCCCGGCTGCTATGCGTATCACTACCGGTATCGGCTGCGGACCCGAAAACTCGGCATCGGGCGGCAGATCGTCGAGCGGCTTGCCCTGAATAGTGATGGTGACGACACCCTCGTAGCGGGCGTCAGTGTAGAGTGCGGCAACAAGTTGCTCACGGTCACTGCGCGCCTTGGCCAGCAGGCCGAGAGAACCGGATACCGGATGTTCCTCGTCGGCCTTCAGCGCCGAGGCGTTTTCGAGCTTCTCGGCGAGATCCTTGTCGGCGTCCGGCGCCTCGATCGTCACCCCATAGCGCAGCGGGTCGACGATATCGGCATCTTCGTCTTTGGATCCCCACAGCTTGATGCCGAAAATCTCGAAGGCTGCCGCACTTCCGGTTTCGGCAACAAGTGCCGTAGAGCACAACAATGCGAAAAGCAGGGCGCACGAAAGCGCGCGCCGTGGCGCGGTTCCTCCCGACATCTGCCTTTCATACGCCGGCATTACGCTCCTAGCCTAGCTCGCAAACCTAAAATTGGAATGAAGTTCTGAAGCACTCGTAAAGGGGCCACAATCCAATTGCTGAAATAGACAGGGCTTGGAACTCACACCTTCTGCGTCGCCGCAAGAAAGCGTGATCCCCTGTCCTATGGAGCTACTACCGGTCACCGGCCGGAAAGCAAACCGTTGGCAGGCGGATCCTGCCGCGTCCTGATGTTGACAAGCGCGACTGAAGCTTGAAGATTTCTGGACGTAAGCACTTGTCTGGAGGGGTTTATGGCAATGCGCGCGGCTCGTGGTCTATCGATTCTTTTCCTTCTCTTTTTTGCCTGGAGCGGTGTCGCGCAAGCGGCCGAAGCCCGGCGCGTGGTGACATCGGACAATTCCGACTATTTCGGTTTCGATCTCAGATCCGACCAGAATGTCAGCCTCGACCAGTGCAAGACCACCTGCCTCGGCGACCCGGCCTGCCGCGCCTTCACCTACAACCTCAAGGCCAAATGGTGCTTCCTTAAATCCGATTACAATTCGTTGAAACCCTTCGGTGGCGCCGTCGCCGGCAAGGTCGTCAACATCGATGGCGATCCCGACATCGGCGCGCCACCCGAACTCGCCTTCTTCCCCAACTGGATGGCCGACCAGGCCCAGCAATACCGCAACAACCTCACTGGCCCGACCTACACCAAGCCGACCGAGGGGCTGACGGCGCTGAGGGCCGCCGCCGAACGGTCGGCGCTGACGGGCGACCATCGCTCGGCCATGCACAAATACGAAGCGGCGGTTTCGGTGCTGCCGGATGATGGCCAGCTCTGGCTCGAGTTGGCGCGCGAAACGCTTGCCGTCCATCCGACCGCCAACAGCTCGGAGCCGTCGACCCTGCCGGCGAACGCCACTTCCGCCGCCTTCAACGCCTACAAATTGCTGCGCACCACCAAGACGCGCGCCGACGTGCTGGCGCTGCTCGGGGACGGCCTTGATCGCCGCGATCTCTACAGGCCGGCTCTGCAGGCCTACGAGGCGAGCCTCGCTCTCGTCAATTCGCCGGCAGTCAGGGCCGCCTATCAGGATCTCAAGGCCCGCAAGGGCTTCCGCGTCATCGATCATACCGTCGATGCCGACACCAGCGCGCCACGCATCTGCGCGCAGTTCTCCGAGGAACTGGTCAAGACCGGCGTCGACTACTCGCAGTTCGTTACTGTCGACAACGCCGCTCCCAAGGGCGTCGAAGCCAAGGACAAGCAGATCTGCGTCGAAGGACTCGAGCACGGCCAACATTATGACGTGACCTTCCGCGCCGGCTTGCCGGCCGCCATTGGCGAGGTCACCGCGGCACCGGTGGTTCTGTCGATCTACGTGCAGGACCGCGCGCCTTCGGCCCGCTTCACCGGCGACAGCTTCGTGCTGCCCGCCGGCGCACGCCGAGGTATACCGGTCGTCACCGTCAACATGAATGCCGCCCAAATGAAGCTCTTCCGCATCGGCGACCGCTCGCTGGCCCAGCTTCTGTCGGGATATCAGTTCCTGCGCCAGCTTGACGGCTACGACATTTCGAACATCTCCGAACAGATGGGCGAGCCGGTCTGGCAAGGCCAGCTCGACATCGCCAACGACCTCAACAAGGAAGTCACCACCTCCTTCCCAATCGACGAGGCTTTGCCGAAGCGCAAGCCCGGCGTCTATGTGCTGACCGCACAAGCCGTCAACGATCGCAGCGACGACTATGATTCGCACGCCACGCAATGGTTCGTCGTCTCCGATATCGGCCTGTCGACCTATACCGGACAGGATGGGCTGAACGTCTTTGCCCGTTCGCTCGCAACCGCCAAGCCGATCGCCGGCGCCGAGCTGACGCTGCTGGCCAGGAACAATGAAATCCTCGGCACCGCGACCACCGACGCGGAAGGGCGGGCGGTGTTCAATCCCGGCCTGACGCGCGGCGACAGCGGCATGGCCCCGGCCGTGCTGATGGCCAAACAGGGCGACGACGATTTCGTCTTCCTCGATATGGGCCGCGCCGGCTTCGACCTGTCCGACCGTGGCGTCGCCGGACGGCCGGCACCTGGCGCGCTCGACGTCTATGCCTGGACCGAGCGCGGCATCTACCGCGCCGGCGAAGATGTCCATGTCGCGGCCCTTGCCCGCGACAGTGCCGCCAAGGCGGTCGAGAACCTGCCGCTGACCTTCATCTTCTCGCGGCCCGACGGCGTCGAGGACCGCCGCATCGTCAGCGACGGCGCATCGGCCGGCGGTCACGCTGTCGACCTGCCGCTGGAACCCAACGCCATGCGCGGCACCTGGACGGTGGCGATCCATACCGATCCCAAGCAGGCGGCGGTCGCCAGCCAGATGTTCCTGGTCGAGGACTTCGTGCCGGACCGCATCGAGTTCGACCTGTCCTCCGACAAGCAGGAGATCGCCCAGGGCGAGACCGCCAACATTACCGTCGACGGCCGCTTTCTCTACGGCGCGCCGGCCGCGGGCCTCGCGCTCGAAGGCGAATTGACGCTGTCGACCGCCCGCGATTGGGACCGCTTCAAAGGCTATTCTTTCGGTCTGGCCGACGAACAGTCGGCTGAACCGACGGTGACGCCCTTCACCGGCCTGCCGGTGGTCGGCGAGGACGGCAAGGCGACTTTCCCGGTCTCCGTCGATCAATTGCCATCCACCACCAAGCTGGTCGATGCAAAGGTCACTGTCAGGATGCGTGAAACCGGCGGCCGTGCCGTCGAGCGCTCGCTGAATATCGGCATCCGCCCGCAGGGCCACATGATCGGCATCCGCCCGGATTTCGACGACGACGAGGTGCCGCAAGGCGGCACGGCCAAGTTCAGCCTGATCGCTGTCGACCCAGACGGCAAGCGTGAGGCGCTGAAGGGCGCGCAGTGGTCGCTGGTCAAGGTCGAGCGCAGCTACCAGTGGTACCGCTCGAGCAACTCCTGGAACTATGAGCCGGTCACCTTCACCAAGGCGGTGGCCAACGGCCAGGTCGACCTGAGCGCCGATGGCGAGGCGACGGTGTCGCTGCCGGTCGACTGGGGCCGCTACCGGCTCGAGATCGAGACAGCGGATCCGGAAGGCCCGGCCACCAGCTACGAGTTCGACGCCGGCTGGTATGTCAGTTCCACCACCACCGAAACGCCCGACGGCCTAGAGATCGCCCTCGACAAGGATACCTATGCGGCGGGTGAAGTGGCGAAGCTCAAAGTGTCGCCGCACTTTGCCGGCGAGCTGCTCGTCACCATCGGCGCCGACAAGCTCCTGAAGACCGTCACCGCCAGCGTGCCGGCCGGCGGCAGCACCGTCGACATCCCGGTCGGCGACGACTGGGGTGCCGGCGCCTACGTCACGGCAACGCTGTTCAGGCCGGGCGATGCGCAAGAGACGCGTATGCCGGCGCGCGCCATCGGCGTCAAATGGCTGAAGCTCGATCCCGGCTCGCGGAAGCTTGCCGTCAGCTTGGCGCCGCCGGACAAGACCATGCCGCGCCAGCAGCTGTCGATCCCGGTGGCCGTAGCCGGCGTGCAGCCCGGCACCAACGCCTATGTCATGGTCGCGGCCGTCGACGTCGGCATCCTCAACCTGACCAACTACAAGGTACCGGATCCGGAGAACTGGTTCTTTGGCCAGCGCATGCTCGGTCTCGAGGTTCGCGACATCTATGGCCGGCTGATCGACGGCTCGCTGGGCACAACCGGTAAGCTGCGCACCGGCGGCGACGGCGCCAACATGCAATCGCAAGGCAGTCCGCCGACCGAAAAGCTGGTCGCCTTCTTCTCCGGCCCGGTCCAGCTCGACTCCGACGGCAAGGCGCGGATCGACTTCGACATACCGCAGTTCAACGGCACCGTGCGCGTCATGGCCGTCGCCTGGACAAAGGAAGCAGTCGGCCATGCCCAGTCCGACGTCATCGTTCGCGATCCGGTGGTGATCACCGCCGGCCTGCCGCGATTCCTGGCGCCCGGCGATTCCGCCGTCATGCGGCTCGATGTCGCCGACACCGACGGCCCTGCTGGCGACTACAAGCTGACCATCGACACGACGGGCGACCTGTCTACCGGCAGTGCCGCCTTGCCTGAAAAGCTGACGCTGGCCAAAGGCAAGCGGCAGACGCTGACCGTGCCGTTGATTGCGCGGACCGCGGGCAACGCCTCGATCACCATCAAGCTTGCGCATGCCGACGGCACCGCTGTCGAGCAGACGCTCTATGTGCCGGTGCGCCCAGCGCAACTGCCGGTGACCACCCGCATGGTCGTCGACCTCAAGGGCAATGGCGGCGCGCTGCGCGTCGACAAGGAACTGCTGGCGGCAAGCCTGCTCGATGGCGCTTCGATCAGCGTCGGCGTTTCGCAGGCGGCTGCCTTCGATGTACCGTCGCTGCTGATGACGCTCGACCGCTATCCCTATGGTTGCGCCGAACAGACCACCAGCCGCGCCATGCCGCTTCTCTACGTCAACGAGATGGCTTCCGGCATCGGCATGGCCAGCGACCCCGATCTGCATGGCCGCGTCCAGGACGCTATCTACAAGGTGCTGAGCTACCAGGCATCGGCCGGCAGCTTCGGCCTGTGGGGTCCGGGTTCCGGCGATCTGTGGCTCGACGCCTATGTCACCGATTTCCTGACCCGGGCGCGCGAGCAGAAATACGACGTGCCGGCTTTGGCGATGAACCAGGCGCTGAGCAATCTGCAGAACGCGATCGGCTACGATCAGGACGTCCAGGATCGCGGCAGCGAGATCGCCTATGCGCTCTATGTGCTTGCCCGCAACAAGAAGGCCTCGGTCGGCGATCTGCGTTATTATGCCGACACCCAGCTCGAAGCCTTTACCAGCCCGATGGCCGTCGCCCAGTTGGCGGCGTCTCTCGCGCTCTACGGTGACACCCAGCGCTCGGAGGCAACCTTCCAGGCCGCGCTGCAACTGGCCAAGTCGACGCCCGAATATGACTATTACCGGTCCGACTATGGCTCGCCGCTGCGCGACGGCGCGGCGATCCTGGCGCTTGCCGCGGAAAGCAAGCCGGTGCCGACCATCGTGCCGGCGCTGATCCAACTAGTGACCAGGGAACGCGCCGACGCCAGGTGGACCAGCACACAGGACGAGTCCTGGATGCTGCTGGCGGCCCGCGCGCTGAAGGCCGGCAATGATTCGATCGCGCTGACCGTCAACGGCGCACCGCATGCCGGCGGCTATTCGGACCAGATCGCTGGTGGCGACCTGGCCGACAGTCCGCTGACCATCGTCAACACCGGCAGAAATCCGCTGCAGGCGGTCGTCACCACCGTGGCCTCGCCGATCCAGCCTCTGCCGGCCGGCGGCAACGGCTTTACCATCAGCCGTACCTACTACAAGCTAGACGGCACAGAGGCCAACGTGACGGAGGTCAAGCAGAACGAACGCTATGTCGTCGTGCTCAAGGTTTACGAGCAGAACACCTGGCCTTCGCGACTGCTGATCACCGACCTGTTGCCGGCCGGCTTCGAGATCGACAATCCGGGCCTGGTCTCCAGCGCCCAATTGACGAACTTCTCCTGGCTGGCGCAGACCGATGCCGCTCATCTCGAATTCCGCGACGACCGTTTCGTCGCGGCTTTCAATCCCAACGACGGCGACGGCGACCGCAACATCACGCTCGCCTACGTCGTGCGCGCGGTGACGCCGGGCACCTATGCCCACCCGGCGGCAACGATCGAGGACATGTACCGGCCGCAATATTCGGCCCGCACCGCCACCGGCATGATGGAGGTCAAGGCGCCGTAAGGATAGGAATATGGCGGTGGCGCTGCCCCTCATTGCCCTGCCGGGCATTTCTCCCCGTATAGAGACGGGGAGAAAGAGCCATGCGCCGAAGTTTTCGCCGAACTTTAACGTCGCAGAAAAGGCGCCAAGGGTCGCGACAGCCCGCTTCTCCCCGTCACTAAACGGGGAGAAGGTGCCGGCAGGCGGATGAGGGGCGGCGCCATGCTCTCCAGAAAATTCCTGCGCCGAGCGGCCATCACGGGCATTTCCTTGGCCGGTCTCGCGGCAATCACCGCCTTCGGCCTCTGGCAGCTCGACCGCGCATTTCCGCCGCCGCTGCCGGCTGCTTTGACGGTCTCGACCGAGGTGCAGGACCGAGACGGCCAGCTGCTGCGCGCCTTCGCTACGCCGGATGGCTACTGGCGGCTCGCTACCAGCCTCGACCAGGTCGACAAGCAGTTCGTCGACATGCTGGTCACCTATGAGGACAAGCGTTTCTGGGATCATCAAGGCGTCGACGTGCTGGCACTGGCGCGTGCCGCCGGCCAGTTCGCGACCAGCGGCCATATCGTCTCCGGTGGTTCGACGCTGCCGATGCAACTCGCCCGGCTGATCGAACCGCGCGACAGCCGCAGCCTCGGCTCGAAGATCAAGCAGATGCTGCGCGCCCTCCAGATCGAACGGCGGCTTTCCAAGCGCGAGATCCTCGAACGCTATCTGACGCTGGCGCCCTATGGCGGCAATCTCGAAGGTGTGCGCGCCGCTTCGCTTGCCTATTTCGGCAAGGAGCCGAAACGGCTGACGGTCTCGGAGGCGGCCCTGCTCGTCGCTTTGCCGCAATTGCCGGAAAAGCGGCGCCCTGACCGCAACCTCGACGTCGCCCATGCTGTCCGCGACCGCGTGCTGACCCGCATGGTCTCGGCAGGCCTGCTCGGCGAACGTGAGGCCGCGCGTGCCGCGCTCGACGATGTGTCGGGGCTGCGGCGGACCTTGCCGGCGCTCGCTGCCCATGCGGCCTATACGATGCTGTCCAAGGCCATTCCCGGCCAGAAGCTGCAACTGACGATCCGCAAGAGTGTCCAGGAAGGGCTGGAGCAGGTGGCCAAGGATGCGGCCGCCAGGCTCGGCCCTCGCCTCTCGGTGGCCATGGTACTGGCCGATGCCCGTACCGGCGATATTCTTGGTGAGGTCGGCTCTGCCGATTTCTTCGATGCCAGCCGTTCGGGCTGGATCGACATGACCAAGGTCGTTCGCTCGCCTGGCTCGACGCTGAAGCCGTTCATCTACGGCCTCGCCTTCGAACAAGGCCTGGTGGCGCAGGAGATGCTGATCGAGGACAGCCCAGCCGATTTCGCCGGGTATCGGCCGAAGAACTTCGACATGGGCTATCAGGGCGATGTCAGCATCAGGCAGGCGCTGCAATTGTCGCTCAACGTGCCGGCGATCCGCGTGCTCGACGCGGTCGGCCCGGCCCGGCTGATGGCACGCTTTCGACAGGCCGATGTGACCCCTATCCTGCCCGTCAACGAAGCGCCCGGCCTGGCGATCGGCCTCGGCGGCGTCGGGGTGACCCTGCGCGACCTGGTCCAACTCTATGCCGGCCTTGCCAATGGCGGCAAGGCACACACGCTGCATGACGGCACCGAGCCGGCGAATGCCGAACGCTCGACCACCACCATCCTCGACGGGCAGGCGACCTGGCAGATCACCGACATCCTGTCAGGCGTCAAGCCTCCCCAGGGTGCCGCCCAACGCAGCATCGCCTACAAGACCGGCACCTCCTACGGCTATCGCGACGCCTGGTCGGTCGGCTTCGACGGCCGCTACGTGCTCGGCGTCTGGGTCGGCCGCCCCGACGCCGGTGCGGTGCCCGGCCTGTCCGGCTATGTCTCGGCTGCGCCCATCCTGTTCGAAGGTTTTGTCCGTTCCGGCCTGGCCGCCGTACCACTGCCGAGCCAGCCGTCCGGCGTCCGGCGTCCGAAACGCGAGGAGCTGCCGGTGACGCTGACGCGCTTCGGCGCCGGCACCGATGGGCTGGTGCAGGCGACGCCGACCGAACCTGCGCCAACCATCATCTTTCCGCCCGACGGCGCTCGCGTCGATCTCGGCACTTCCTCGGCCGACGCCTCGCCGCTGGTGCTCAAGCTGCAAGGCGGCCGCGCACCATTCCGCTGGCTGGCCAACGGCAAGCCGCTGGTCGGCATCGACCGGCGGCGCACCGCGACCTGGCAGCCGGACGGCGCCGGCTATTCGACCCTGACCGTGATCGACGCGGCGGGACGCGCGGCCAGTGTGAAGGTTTTCGTCGAGTGAAAGTTTCCCTTGAATAATTTCCGGCAGGTGATTCAGGGGATTGGGTTTTACGTCTTGCTTTCGGGCGCCGGTATTTCCTCGGCCTTTGCTGACACCCTCCCCGCCGGCTTTGTTCGGCTAGCCGACATCGATCCCAATATCCGGCAGGATATCCGCTATGCCGGCCTCGAGAATTTCCTGCATCGCAAGGTAAGCGGCTACGATGCGCCGGTATGCATCCTCACCAGGCAAGCGGCGCAAGCGCTTTCGGCAGTGCAGAAAGCGATTGCCGCCGAAGGACTGACGCTGGTCGTGTTCGACTGCTATCGCCCTGCGCGGGCTGTCTCCGACATGGGTGACTGGACAAAAACGAGTGGGCCACCGGACGCGCAATGGTACCCAAAGGTCAAGCGCAAGGATCTCATCGCCAAGGGCTATATCGGCGAACTGTCCACCCATTCGCGCGGATCGACGGTCGATGCCGCGATCGCGCGAGCCGACCGCAAGAGCGCTCCGAAACCGGCCTGTGGCGCGACCGATGCCGACACGCTCGATTTCGGCACGGGTTTCGACTGTTTCGATCCAGCGAGCGAAACGGCTCACCGACCGATAGCCAGTGAAGCGGCGGCTAACCGCAAAAGACTTGTCGAGGCGATGCGTGCCCGCGGCTTCAAGAATTACGCCCGCGAATGGTGGCACTTCACGCTGGAGAACGAGCCGTTTCCAAAAGAGCGCTTCAACTTTCCCGTTACCGCCGAATAGCCGGCCGCAACCTTCGGGCGCAACGCAGCCATTGCCGAAGAGCTAGCCGTCTCTAGATAATCGCGTCGGGATCGCAATCATGGTCCATGCGGGGAAAATAGTTTCTCGCATCGCCGAAACTGGGCGAAAAATTGCTTCAATAGGCCAAAAAAGGCAACATTGAATGCATCTAAATTCTATCAATTCGGTAGATTGGCGCGAGTTCAACGGAGGCGGAAATGACCAAACCTCATTTCAGGAAACTGCTCGGCGCACTGGTCGCCACATCTGTCCAGTTCGGCACGCTCGGTTTCGCGTTTGCCGACACCACCATTCTCAACGTGTCCTATGATCCGACGCGTGAGCTCTACAAGCAATTCGATGAGGCCTTTGTCGCCCACTGGAAGGCCGAGACAGGCGAGACCGTCACCGTCCAGCAGTCGCATGGCGGATCCGGCGCCCAGGCGCGCGCCGTGATCGACGGGCTCGACGCCGACGTGGTGACGCTGGCGCTCGAAGGCGACATCAACGCCATTGTCTCGAAAACGAAGAAGATCAATCCCGACTGGCGGACGAAATTCGAAAACAATTCGGCGCCCTACACCTCGACGATCATCTTCCTCGTCCGCAAGGGAAACCCCAAGGGCATTCATGATTGGGGCGATCTGGTCAAGGACGATGTCCAGGTGATCACGCCCAATCCGAAAACCTCCGGCGGCGCGCGCTGGAACTATCTTGCCGCCTGGGCCTATGCCAGCGCCAAGGATGGCGGCGACGAGGCCAAGACCAAGGAATTCGTCGGCAATCTCTATGCGCATGTCCCGGTTCTCGACACCGGTGCGCGCGGCGCCACCGTGACCTTCGCGCAAAAAGGACTGGGCGACGTGCTGCTCGCCTGGGAAAACGAGGCCTATCTGGCGCTCGACGAGTTCGGCGCCGACAATTTCGATATCGTCTACCCGCCGACCTCGATCCTGGCCGAGCCGCCGGTCGCCGTGGTCGACGCCAATGTCGACGCCAAAGGCACGCGCAAAGTTGCCGAAGCCTATCTGAGCTACCTCTATTCCAAGGAAGGCCAGACGCTCATCGCCAAAAACCATTATCGCCCTTCGAAGCCCGAACTGGTGCCGGCGGAGGACTTGGCCAAGCTGCCTGAGATCAAGCTGGTCACCATCGACGACCCGCTTTTTGGCGGCTGGAAGAAAGCACAGCCTTATCATTTCGGCGACGGTGGTATATTCGACCAGATCTACAAGCCGGCCCAGTAGCATTTAGATCAGGACGACATGACCACAGCACCCGCCAAGGCGGGGTGGCGATTCAGGCAGCCGAGCGTCATTCCGGGTTTCGGATTGACGCTCGGCTTCTCGCTTGCCTACCTCACCCTCATCATCCTCATTCCCCTGTCCGGGCTGGTCTGGCGCTCGGCGGCGCTCGGCTGGACCGACTTCTGGGCGATCGTCACCGACCGCCGCACCATCAACGCGCTTGAAATCAGCTTCGGCACCGCCTTCATTGCCGCTGCGGTCAACGTCGTCTTCGGCACGATCGTCGCGTGGGTGCTGGTGCGCTACAGCTTTCCAGGCCGCCGCATCGCCGATGCCATGGTCGACCTGCCCTTCGCGCTGCCGACGGCGGTTGCCGGCATCGCTTTGACCACGCTTTACGCACCGAATGGCTGGATCGGAAGCCTGCTGACGCCGCTCGGCATCAAGGTCGCGTATACGCCGCTCGGCATCGTCATCGCGCTGATCTT